>JAUYJR010000036.1 GCA_030699255.1 bacterium
CCTCCAATCCTTACGGCAAACGGCCCTGAACCGTACGTGGTTGCCAATTTCACCACCTGGGCAAATAACTTGTCTTACGTCCTTTGTTTTTAGATCAGGTGGTGAAATTAGGATTCCCCCGTGAAGGAAATTATTCAAAACCGTGGGTTTTGAAAAGAGGGGGGTCGGGGGAAACCATGTGATCGTAGTTTCACCACCTGGGCAATTGGGCTTTACTTCCATGTTCTTTTCGTCTTTATATACCAATCAGGGAGAAAAGAAAAGCGCTGGGAAGGCACGGAGATTATTGCATGCTGTATTCCCTTAATCTGAGGAGTGTGCGCGTACAGGTAGTCAAGATCGTGGAGAACAATAGCAGGCAGGTCTTTAAGGAGAATGTCTTGTAGGTCTTCCAGAATTTCTCTGCGTTTTTCCTCATTAGATTCCTTGCGAAGAGTTTCTAGCAGGCGATCCGCCTCTCTGCTCTCATACTGAGAGAGATTCCTTCCCGGGTCGTGGCGCTGGGAGGAATGCCAGAATGGAAAGGGATCAGGGATAATTCCAAGGAGATTGCCAAACAAAAGAGCCTCAAATGCTCTTGGCTTCAGCACTTTGTTTGAAATCTCCGAGGCCGGAATAAATTGCAAGATAACATCTATTCCTAGTCGTTCCCACTGGGAAACAAGGAGTTGGGCCACTTCTTTGAGAGGAGATCGGTCTACTGTTGTGAGAGTAAAGGAAAGTTTAGGCAGGCTTTTGTCTGTCTGGGAACAGACTTCTTCAAGTTTTTCCCGAGTGGAGGTTCCTACTTCTCCTGTTCCTTCTGAGAGATTAGAGGGAACAAGTATTTCATTTCGGTATTTTTCCTGAAAAGCAATCACAGCCTGTTCTGTTGTGGGGCCAAAGATGCCCGAGATCGTTCCATCAGGGTAAATATCGGGCTGTTTTGCCAGACATTCTTGCAGTGTTCTCACCTCGCTTCCTTGGCTTCCCCGCCGGAGAATAGAAGTGATGGCATTACTCTTTTGTGAGGATTTTATCAGTATGCCGTTCTGCTGAACATATCCTTCTCGTGCAAGAGCGGAGAGAGCTTCCTCATAGTCGGCATCTTTCTTTTCCGGAGAAGAGAAAGAAAATGTGTCGGGGAGGAGTGGAGAGTACAAAACATTTCCGTAACCAATGAGAGCTTCTTGAACCAGAGCTTCGCGATTAGTGAGGGCATCAAGCGCTTGACGCACCGCCAGCTTCTTAATGAGAGAGTCTTGGTTGGGAGGATTCTGATTAAAGAAAACGGCAAAGTATCGTGGGAGAGAGAATGAAGAAATAACAAATCGTGAGGGCACCTGAGGCAGAGATGCGGGAGAAGAGAGGGCAAACGAATCGATATTGCCTCTCTTTGCTTCCTGCAAGAGGCTCTCTTCGCTGGCAAAGAACCGTATGGTCACGGAAGCTAAGTAAGGAGGTTTTCCGTGGTAGGAAGAATTTTTCTGTAGGTAAAGGCGTTCAATGGTTCCTGTTTTGCCCTGTACAATATCTCGGACGCGGTAGGGGCCTGTTCCAATAGCTTGAAAATTGTACCATGAGAGTGGAAAATTCTCCGGATTAATATCCTGCCAGATGTGCGAAGGAATGATTTTGAGGGAAGCAAGCCGCTCAAGAAATGGAGCGTAAGATTCTTGAAGGCGGAGGCGCACGTGTTCTTCGGTAACCGCTTCCGCCTCAACACCTATCCATTCTGCTCTCAATGGACTGTTTATAGCGGGGTTTTGAACGGTCTGAATGGTAAAGACAACATCTTGCGCTGAAAGCTTTCTGCCGTCATGCCAGACAGCGTTTGGTTTCAGGTAAATATCAAATACCTTGCCGTCTTCCCGTATATCTACCTCTTTGGCAAGATCAGGCACAAATGATCCTTCGGGAGTCATGCGCATAATGCCCGAGAATACTAGCTGGGTGATATCTCGATCAACGTCCCGAGCATCGGCATATATGGGATTGATAAATCTGGGAAATCCCACCATTCCTTCCGTAATATTTCCTCCTTGCCGGGGAACAGCAATGGTTACGGCGTTCACAATACTCCAAGAGAGTGCGGAGAAAGAGAAGATAAAAACACCAAGAGCAAGGAGAATCGCAACGCGCTCACGCTGAGTCAAAAGCGGAAAAAGCCTTTTCCACTGCGAAATCGACGGGAACCTTCTTATTCCCGCAATTGCGCGCAAGTCATGTTTGATTGATGTCCACAACCCGCTTAGGGAAGGGAATGGTGGTAGCGTCACAATAGAGCTGTAGAGCTTAGGAAATAGCTAGATTCAGAAACGCAAGACCAATAAAGAGTACGGCAAGGACAACGGTTGCAAAGTACAAGCGCTTTTCTCCTCCTCTCCTAGTGGTGGGAACGCCGGAATCTCCGCCAAATCCTGCCCCTAAACCGCTTCCTCTCTGCTGGAGGAGAATGGTGGTAATTAAGAGTATTGCAACAAGAAGGATGATGTGGGGCAAAAATGATGCCATAGGGGGTTATGAAAAAATGGTTTTCTGTACTACGTGAAGAATTGTTTCAGTTAGCCAGACAATGATGCTGGTTAAGAAGAGAAGGTAAAGCGTAGGGATAACGAGCTCAGGAAAGATTACGCTTACTCCCCAAACGGTTGCCATATTTACTACAAAGGAGAAGAGCCCAAATGTGATGAGCCGAAGAGGAAAGGTCAGAATATGGAGGATCGGACGAACAACGGCGTTCACGATACCAAGAATTGCTCCCGCAGTCAAGAGAAGGTAGAAAGATCCAAGGAAAGTAACCTGCGGAATAATGAAAGTGGCAAACCATAGTCCCGCAATGCCGGCCAGTATGTGCAGAGCAAGCGAAGATAGCATGCGCTCATTGTACCATGCTCTATTTTTTGGTCAACGGATCCTGGGCTGAAATGCTCCGCAATTTCCGGTGGTAAGAAAGGGCTCTTGTCGGCTTTTGCCTCCTCGCTTTTTAGAAACCCACGGTTTCTAACGCAAATCCTTGGACAGTCCAAGGATTTGCTATTTTCCTTCACGGAAGGAAATACTTTCCTCCCGACCCCTCCTTTCCTTTCTTCCCACCACCTCTTGCTTGCGCAAGACGCGGTGGTAAGAAAGGGCAAAGCGATGAGCTTCGTCTCGAATATGCAACAGAAGGCGTTGGAGTGAGGGGTGGAGAGATTTCACGGGAATGTCAGACACTCCTTGAAGAGATAGAAAAAATAGGGTGTTTGTTCCCTTGGCGAGCGCAACAAGTAGTGGCATGGTTATTCCGGAAAGTTCTTTCTTTTGAGACGCAAACGCAGCCCTTGCGGAAGAGAGCTGTCCCTTGCCTCCATCAATGAGCATTAAATCGGGAAACGGCCATTCAATATGCGCCATTCTCCTTGCTACAAGTTCCTGCATCATGGCGGTATCATCCGGTGTATCTTTTATGCTAATACGAAACTTCCGATAAAAGTTTGGCGTTTTTATTCCATCTTGAAATACAACCATGGATCCCGTTGCGTTCTTTCCATGGATGTTTGAAATATCAAACGCCTCAAGTCGAGAAATTTTTCTTGATGTTTCAAAGAGACGCTGGAGTTCCTGTTCTGCCTCCACATACCAATCTTCTTCGTTTGTAAGAGAGAATGAAGAAGAGTGCTGCATAACGCGCAAGAGAGACCGGTACTGGTCCCGAAGCACCGTAGCTTCCTCATATGATTGGCGAGACGATGCTTCCTCCATTTCTTTGCGAATACGGGAAAGAATGCGATCTCCATTTCCTTTTAGTACTCCTTTGAGTTTTGCAATGTCCTTTTGGTATTCCTTTGGGTTGGGATTGGGACCGGGGCAGAGATTCAAGTGGCAGTATGGGCACTTGCCCTTTGGGTGTGCTTTTGCAACGTAGTAGGGGAAGATGCGCCGGAGAAGCCGTAGAACCTGTTTTATGGATCTTCCTTCTACAAAAGGGCCAATACACGTGTCGTTGGTTTCGGGCCGGTGAGTAATGAACACGCGGGGGAGTTTCTCTTTGGTAATGGCAACAAAGAAGTAATTTTTATCATCTTTCCAGAGCACGTTAAAATGTGGCAGGTGTTTTTTTATGAGTTGAGATTCAAGCAACAGGGCTTCTATA
>JAUYJR010000040.1 GCA_030699255.1 bacterium
AACAGGAGGATGGTTTGGAGGAGATAATAGCTCAAAGGCAACCATGGAACGAAGGTTTTCTGACAAGCCCGTTTCAGATCCCAAAAACTGGGGAACAAGCATCATTGCGGGAGGAACTCCGGGATCTCAAAATAGTATTTATGGTCAGGAGCAAAAGAATGAGGAAGAGTCTCTTGCACAAGATCGTGTTCTTCCTCTTGTGATCAAACAAAAAGAGCGACAGGAAGGCCGCTCGGTACTCTGGATTCTCCTATGGGCTGCGGGAGTAGCAGGTATTTCTGCTGTGGCGGGAGTTATGCTTTGGCAGAGGTTTCGTTTCCGGTAATGAGGCGCAAACTCATGCGGTGCTCTTCCGGAGTAATTTCAAGAATTTGGAACGAGTATTCTTTCTCCGCTTCCAAATGAGATTCCATTCCCTCTTTTGTTCCAAATTCCGAAATGTGGCAGAGTCCTTGAATTTTTGGCTCAATCTCTACAAATGCCCCAAATGGATTCAGTTTTGTTACCCTTCCTTTCACAACATCTTCTTTCTTATACTTCTCTACAATAGATTTCCAGGGATCCTCCTTGAGAGCCTTGAGGGAGAGCGAGATTTTTCCCTGAGCAATATCAATAATTTTTGCCTGCACGCGATCTCCTTGCTTGAGAAATTCGGAAGGACTTTCAATAATCTGCCAGTCAATCTCGGAAATATGAATAAGTCCTTCAATGGTTTCTTCATCTTTCCCAAATTTCATGAAAGCTCCAAAATCCACAACGCCGGTAATCTCTCCTTCCACAATATCTCCAATGGAGTACTGCGAGGTAAGTTCCTGCACACGGCTCTTCTCTTTTGATCTTTCAGAAAGAATCACCTTCTCTTCTTCTCTATTGAAGTCAAGCACCTGAACCGCCAGATCTTGTCCAATAAAATCCTGGAGCGCCTTGAGTATTCTTGTTGTATCTCCTCCTTCTACTTTTGGGTAGTGTTCGGGAGAGAGCTGGGAAACGGGCAGAAAAGCCTGCACGCCAAAGAGCCCGGATAGAAGACCTCCTTTATTTGCCCCTTGAATACTCACTAATATAGTTTCTCCGGACTCTTTTAGATCATGGAGCTTTGTCCATGCCATTTGTCTTCCTGCCTCTCTAAAAGAAAGCTCAATGTACCCGTCTTCGTTTTCCAGGGAAACAATTTTCATGCTCAGCTTGTCTCCGGAGGTAACATCTTTGAGGGCGTCCTTCTCTTCCATGAACGCTCTTCCATAAATAATGCCTGTGCCTTGAGGGCCAAGATCAAGATAGATAGAGGATCTTCCAATACCAATAACTGTTCCTTCCATAATATCCCCTTCTTTGCAAGGTCTCATGAGGTCGATTGGTTTTTGTGGTAGTTGTAATGTCTTTTCCATACGCTGTCTATCTTACACAATGCGGGAAAAATGTCAAAGAATGGAGTTGCGGGAGTTTAAGCGAGGTGGTATACTGCGCACAAGGTTTAGAATTTTCTACATATTACTACTATGACAATCACCTTTAAAGGACATTCGTGTTTTACCATTGGCATTTCTCGAGGAAAGCAAGAACAGGTGCGTATTCTTATTGATCCCTATGGGCCCGAGACCGGGTTTCGCCTCTCTCCTCAAGAAGCTGATATTTTGCTGGTAACACATGACCATGCGGACCACAACAATACGGGAGCCGTAAAAGGAGATCCGGTTCTCATTACGCATCCTGGAGAGTATGAGGTGCGGGGCGTGTTTGTTCAGGGCATCTCCTCATACCATGACAACGTAAAGGGATCTGAGCGGGGAGAAAACACCATATACGTAGTAGAAGATGAGAGTCTCCGTGTCTGTCACCTTGGGGATCTCGGGCAAGATGAGCTCACTCCGGAGCAGGTGGAGCAGATTGGCAACGTGGATGTTCTTATGATTCCCGTTGGAGGAACCTACTCCTTAGACGCTGTAGCAGCCTCCCGCGTGGTAAGCCAGATTGAACCCCGCATTGTTGTTCCCATGCATTACGCCTTGCCAAAATTCAAGGTTAAAGTAGATGGAGTGGAAAAATTTCTGAAGGTTATGGGCGTAAAAGAAGAAGATCCTCAGCCAAAGTTGGTGTTGAAAGGAAGGGACGCAGAGGAAGGGGTTTCCGTGGTTGTATTAAAGCAGTTGTAGGGTATGAAAAAGTTGCATGAGCTTTCCGAGCGTACAAGAATAATTATTCTCTGGACCGCAACATTGCTTATTGCTGTAGGATTGCTTGCTTGGTGGGTTGGCAGTGTGAGCTCCAGATGGCAGAATGTGGGTGAAGAAAGTATTCAAGAGCAAAAAGATTAACGTTATTTCATATGGCACAACAGGAAGAAGAATACTCAGAAGTGGGAAAAGTTGAAGAGCGTGGCATTGTGGAGGAGATGAAGAGCTCCTACCTTGACTATGCTATGTCCGTTATTGTTGCCAGGGCGCTTCCCGACGTGCGAGATGGACTCAAGCCCGTGCATCGGAGAATTTTGTACGCCATGCATGAAGACGGCCTAACGCACTCGGCGCGCTTTCGCAAATCGGCAAATGTTATTGGTTCCGTGCTTGGAAGGTACCACCCTCATGGAGATGTTGCTGTATATGATGCAATGGTGCGCATGGCACAAGATTTCTCGTTTCGCTACCTTCTGGTTGATGGACAAGGAAACTTTGGATCAGTAGACGGAGACAGTGCTGCCGCCTACCGTTACACCGAGGCTCGCATGTCTCGTTTAGGGGAGGAGATGCTCAGAGATATTGGGAAGAACACCGTGAACTTCATTGAGAACTATGATGGAACGCGAAAAGAACCCATTGTACTGCCATCTCCTCTTCCTCAACTCCTTTTGAATGGTACGTTGGGAATTGCCGTTGGTATGGCAACATCCATTCCTCCGCATAATGTGCGGGAGGTTGTGGATGCCACCGCGCATCTCATTGAAAATCCGGAAGCAACCACGGAAGATCTTTTGAAATTTGTGAAAGGGCCCGACTTTCCAACCGGTGGAACCATTTTTAATAAAGAAGACATCACTGCGGCGTACTCGCAAGGGAAAGGCCCCATTGTAATGCGAGGTAAAATTGATGTTGTTGAGACGGGAAAATTCACCCAGCTCATTATTACCGAGATTCCTTATCAGGTTTCCAAATCTTCTCTTGTAGAACAGTTTGCAAAACTGGTGCAGGAAAAGAAAATTGAGGGAATAAAAGATATTCGAGACGAGTCAGACCGAGACGGCATGCGCATTGCGTTTGATCTCCATAGAGACGCCTACCCTCAAAAAATCATAAATAGGCTCTACAAGTTTTCAGATCTCCAGAAAACATTTCACCTAAATCTCATTGCTCTGGTGGATGGTATTCAGCCTAAGCTCCTTTCGCTTGCGGAGATCCTCAGTCACTTCATCGTTCATCGCAGAGTTGTCATAACCAGAAGAACTCAGTACGAACTGGATAAGGCAAAAGAGCGGGAGCACATTTTGGAAGGGCTGTACAAGTGTTTGGCCGACATTGATAAGGTTATTAAGATTATTCGTGGATCCGAAGACAGAGCAGACGCAGAGGCAAACCTGATGAAGTCGTTTAAGCTCACGGAGATACAGGCAAACGCCATTCTGGAAACCAAACTTTCCCAATTGGCTAAGCTGGAGCGAAAGAGAATTGAAGATGAGCTCAAAGCAATTAGGGCAAGAATCAAGGAGCTTACGTCAATTCTTGGCAGTAAGAAAAAGATTGACGAGGTTGTGAACAAGGAACTCATGGAGGCCCGAGAGGCATTTGGGGATGAGCGCAAAACAAAGGTGCAGTCTCAGGGCGTGGGAGAGATTGCGGAAGAAGACCTCATTCCTCAAGAAGAAACCATTATTATGCTCACGCAGGGAGGGTATGTTAAGCGCATTAATCCCTCTACCTACAAGATCCAGAAACGAGGAGGCAAAGGAATTATTGGCATGAAAACGGTTTCAGAAGACATTGTGGAGCACTTTGTGTTTTGCCAAACGCATGATGCCCTCCTCTTCTTTACGGATTCGGGAAAAGTGTTTCAAATTCCAGCCTATGAGATTCCGGAGGGTTCTCGAGTGGCAAAGGGAAGAGGTTTACTCAACTTCCTTGAGCTGTCTTCCCAAGACAAAATTCTCACCATTTTCCCTATTGGCAAAAAGGATGCTGAACAGGGAACAAAGAACCTGCTCATGGTCACTAAGGAGGGGCTGGCAAAGAAAACACCCCTGGAAGATTTTAAGAACGTGCGGAGAACAGGGCTCATTGCTATTTCGCTCAAGAAGGGAGATGCTTTACGGAGCGTGCGAAAAACAACCGGAGAAAACGAAATTTTAGTTGCTACCCAAAAAGGGCAGGCCATACGGTTTAAAGAAACAGACGCTCGCCCTATGGGGAGAACTGCCGCCGGCAACAGAGCTATTCGTTTGAAAAAGGGAGACGAGGTGATTGGGGTAGATTCTATTGCCATAGGGAAAGAGGCATATGTTCTTGTACTCACTGAAAACGGATACGGCAAGCGAACAGACGTAAAAGAATACCGTATGCAAACAAGAGGGGGGTCTGGCATTAAAACAGCAAACGTTACGCCCAAAACGGGAAACTTGGTGTATGCCGAGATCCTCAATGGAGACGAAGAAGATCTCATTGTGATTTCCCGCAAGGGGCACGTGATACGAACCTCCATTTCTTCTATTCCGCAGATTAGCCGTTCTACCCAGGGAGTTCGCATTATGCGCCTAGAAGAAGGAGATAAAGTTGTGTCCGCAGCCTGCGCGTAAAAAGTATTGCACAAAGAGAAGGCGAGACGTATACTAAAGCATCATGAAACACAAGAAAACATTGGGTATTTTGTTGGGACTTCTTGTTTTCTTTGTTGTGGCAGTATCTCCTTCAAGCAGTGTTGAGGCCGCAACCATTCAGCTTATCTCTCCCGCAGATGGATCCATGGCGGGACAGAATACGATCTTCCAATGGGAGTCTGTGGGGACGGGGTTTTATCAGCTTGAGATTAATGAAATTATAGTAAAGAGCAATATAGCTGAACCTTCTTTTGCATTATCTCGCGTGGAGCATGTTACGTTTCAGGACAAGGGGACGTATCGTTGGAAGGTGCATGGAGGATGTTATCTGACGCCTGGAAAGTTGGTTGTTTGCTCCCATATAAGCAATGAATCAACATTCACCTATTCCAAGTCATCCATTATTGAGTTTCGTCCTCCAACATCGGCAAAAACATTAGAAGATTTGTTGCAAGTGATCATGCGATTTATGTTTTACATGGCAATTGCGTTGGCCCCTCTCTTTTATGTTGTCGCGGGATTCATTTTAGTGGTTGCGGGGGGAAATCCGGACAAAGTGCAGTTGGCAAAGAATATTTTTCTCTGGACAACCATTGGCTTTGTAGTTATACTTATTGCAGCAGGATTGGAAATGGTAATCCGAGATGTTTTGGGTGTTCGTCAGTAATACGCGTTTCAAGAAAGGTCGATTCTTGGCCATAGAAAACATTGAATACAAAACGTGATTTTGTGAACATGAAGATGAATTTAAAACTAATGGGAAGGTTTTTTGCGGTTCTGTTGCTGCTTACTCTGGCATTTAGCGTTGTTCCAGGTTTTGTTGATGCACAAAAAAAATTGGGCGAGGCGTGCACAGCT
>JAUYJR010000041.1 GCA_030699255.1 bacterium
TTGTGAGGTGTTTTCCCTTTATGGGGTTCACCGTCATCTGCTCTCCCTTGGCAGTGTTTCCAATTACCATTCCCTCATATACCTCCGTGTTTGCTCCAATGTAAAGCATTCCCCGCGTTTGCAGGTTGTCCAACGAATAGGCAAGAGCCTTGCCCGTTGCCTGGGAGATCATTGATCCAACCTCCCGCAACTTTATTTCTCCGGCATGAGGTTTGTATCCAATAAAGCGACTGGCAAGAATTCCTTCTCCTTTGGTATCAATAACAAACATGCCTCGATATCCAAGAAGTCCTCTGCTTGGGCATTCAAACTGCAAGAGCGTGCGCGCCCCGCGCGTTTCCATGTTCATAAGACGAGCTCCTCGTGAGCTAAGTTTTTCAATAACCGTTCCTTGGGATTCTGTAAGAACCTCCGCCATTACCTCCTCAAACGGCTCATGCGTTTTTCCATTTACTTCTTTGAGAATAACCTGGGGCTGGGAAACCTGCACCTCGTACCCCTCCCTTCTCATTGTCTCAATGAGAATGGCAATATGGAGCTCTCCCCTGCCGTATACCGTAAACTGATCGGGCGCTATTGGATCAAAATCTATTTTCAACCCCACGTTTACTTCTAGTTCCTTCTTGAGACGTTCTTGTAATTGTCTGCTTGTAACGTATTTTCCTTCCCGTCCAACAAACGGAGAATCGTTCACCAAGAAGGTGAGCTTAATAGTGGGCTCATCTACCGCAATGGATTCCAGAAGAGGAGTTTCCGGATTGCTTGTAATGGTGTCTCCAATATATACATTGCTCAAACCGGCAATTACGGCAATATCGCCCGCCTCAATAAAATCTGCCTCAATACGGGAAACGCCTTTAAACGTGAACAGCTTGGTTATTCTAAACCGCTCATCTTCTCCCGATGGCTTTCTGATAGTTACCATATCTCCCGTCTTTGCCACACCTCCGTATACGCGCACAATGGCAAGCCTGCCAAGAAAGTTGTCATACCCAAGGTTAAAAGGCTGAGCGCAAAAGTCTGCCTGAAGGTCACCTTGAGCCGGTGACACATGCTTGAGAATTGCCTCAAGGAGAGGGGTCATATCAGAAGACTCATCTTCTGGAGAGAGTTTGGCAACACCGTCCTTTCCTATGGTGTAAACCACGGGAAACTCCAACTGCTCGTCTGTTGCGCCCAACTCGGCAAACAAATCAAACACCTTGTTGTGTGTTTGAGAAATATTAGCGCCTTCTTTGTCTATCTTGTTCATTACCAAAATGGGGCGCAATCCCAATGCAAGAGATTTCTTGAGCACAAACCTGGTCTGAGGCATGGGACCCTCCTGCGCATCCACCACCAAGAGCACCGAGTCAATAGAGCGTAGTACTCGCTCTACTTCGGATCCAAAGTCGGCGTGGCCTGGCGTGTCTACAATATTGATCTTTGTCCCTTTATATGGTGCCGCAGCATTTTTTGAGTAAATGGTAATACCACGCTCTTGCTCAAGCGCGTTACTGTCCATACTTACGCCTTCCTCAAAAGCCCCGGTCTGCCGGAGGATAGCGTCGGTAATGGTGGTCTTCCCATGATCAACATGGGCGATAATAGCGATATTTCTGATTTCCATAATTTTATTATTGCATATGTTGATAACGAGGGGGTCGGGGAACGAATAGGTTCCCCGTGGCGGAATTACTCAAACCGAGGGGTTTGAGAGAGCCCGCAAGGGCGACATCAACATGGGCGATAATAGCGATATTTCTGATTTCCATATGTTCAAATAAAAAACCGGCATACTACTGCCAGTCACGGCAAGAAAACCACTATACCCTAAAATGGAGAAAAAGGGAAGCCCCTCCTTTTTTACTCAACAAAGCTATTCATTTTTTGCGACTGCTCAATAATACTTTCAATGATACTCCCAATAAAAGGTACTTCTCCCAGAAGATCAAAGAGAAATAGCAGCGTTCCCATGAGAATTGTTGCCCCAAGAACAACGCCAAGCCCCCATGCCATTCCCCCTAAAAAGTTATACAGCAAAGCCTTGCGAAGCGGTAAAAATACTCGCAGAAATCCTCGCTCCTCCAATACTTGTGCATCTTCCTTTTTCTCTTCGTTCTCCATTGTTACATTATACCAAAAACATAGTCCCACGCCAAATGGCATGGGGCCAATCCAATGAACCTAAGGTCAATTTGTTATGTGCCTACTCCGAGCAAGCACATTTTCCTTTTCTGGACAGGGTGCAAAACACAACACCGGTCCATATGGATATACATCCAAATAAGAGAATAAGCGCGGAAAGCAGGTACGTGACAATAGCAAGGTTGAGCGCGGTGATGAGGGTTGTTGCGGTAATCCAGATATCACGATTTGTGTTTGCAACCATAACCGCTTCTCCGTTCTCGTTTAAGACGGGATTT
This sequence comes from bacterium, assembly GCA_030699255.1. Lineage (GTDB taxonomy): Bacteria > Patescibacteriota > Minisyncoccia > Minisyncoccales > UBA10102 > JAUYJR01. The sequence continues at coordinate 2,406 of JAUYJR010000041.1, forward strand.
CCCTGCTCATCAAGCTTTGGAATAACGCGAGGCATTTCAGCGTACGTGTTCCCATTTGCTATTGAGAGCGCATGCTTCTGTATGACCTCAGCTTGTGATCGCAAGGTTAGCGGTCCCAAAACCTGTGTGCTGGGAATAGAAGCGTCAGACGGAGTAACAATGTTCTCTTGCGCCACGTTTTGATACGTAAACCAAATGCCCCAGGTGCCTCCTGCAATCAGCACAACCCCCACAATAATTGCCAACCAAGCTGAAACATTGAGAAGTTTTTTCATATGCAATGATTATACGTTGAAAGAAAAAATTTTACCACTTGTCTTGTCATTACTATGATGTTGGCACTTCACACTTTCCTCAAAATCACCTAGTACTAGCGCTAGGAGACTTCTTTCTGAGAGGAAAGCCAGTCCATTACTCGCTTGCGATGTTGAGCAACAGACCACGTATCTCCATGTTTAAAAAGCGCCGGATACGCTTCTTGAAATTCTTTTAATTTTTGAGCAGAGGCACGGAGAAAATCTTTTGGAATGCTCTCATTGTAGCCTTTTAGGAACTCCTGGAGAGATACCTGATCCTGTGTATTATCCACCTCAGCCTCAGGTTTTCTTTTTAACATACCCTTATCATACAACAAATTGGCTAAAAAGTCCAAAATTCCATAGCATCTCTATAGCAAAACTCCCCTTGCGGGGAGAGTGACTACTGTTTCGCGCGCGCCTTTTTTCGATCAGCCGGCCTCATTGCTTTTATCTCAAGCATCTTCTTTTTTGCCACAAGCCGCTTTGTACTCTTTTTTGCGAACGTTGTCTTTTTGCTTAATGCTGTTCTTCGTTTTCCCATGCCGTTAGCATATACCACTATTCACGCATTGTCCACCCCTAAAAAGAACAAGAATCAGGTAGTACGGTGATAAATTCAATATTCATAAAACAACATCAACAACTTTCTTTTTTGACCTTTGTCCTGAAACAATGGTTACACACGATTTTGGAACATTAAAGTGCTTTGCCAGCGCATGAGAAACAGCTCTGTTTGCTTTTCCCTCAATTGGCGGTTCTTTAACCCAAACATCAAAATGCGTTTCATCAACACCGCATACATCTTCCTTTTTTGCGTTGAGCTTCACATTCACAATAATCTTCATAATCTTGTTCCGCTAAGAATTTAGGAGGTACAGAACAAGCAAGAACAGCCCGCCCCACCAGCCAATATCGGAAATAATGAGGCCCACTATGATTTTTTTCTGCCAAGAAGACGGTAAAAGCTCTCCCGAGCGATTCTCCCGTTCCCGTTGCAAGAGAAACGGACTTACCTTAAACGAGAGAAACCAGCCGTTTGCAATCAACACCAGAGCAATAACGGCATGGATAAGCGGAATGCCCGCAAAACTTTCTCCGCGATAGAACATTAAGCCTCCAATAATAGCAAGGCTAATTCCGGCCCATATCATGGGCTTGGTAACCTTGTGCGTGCGGGTTGTTGCCTCTGTCCAATATGAAGACTTTTGCCCCAAAAAACCATGAATATCAATAACCGTTACCGCCCCCAAGCCAATAACAAAACCGGCAATAAATACAAATAAGCCGATAGCATCAACCCAGTTAATTAAGAATCCAAAGAGCATAGTTCAAGTATGTGGCAAAACTTACCCAGAGAATATACGGAACAAGCAAGTATGTTGCCGGACGTGAAATGGTATAGAAGAGAACCATTGTCCACACAATAGCAAACCAGAGAGCAATAATATTAACAAGCGCCCAGCCGGGGCTTTGAAGGCCAAAGAATACCACTGACCAGGAGGCATTAAGGAGTAACTGCAATCCAAATACTTCAAGTGCCGCTCTCACCTCCTTTCTTTCCCATCCGTTTCTCCAAACCAGAAACGCAGCTATTCCCATGAGAACGTAGAGCGTTGTCCAAACAGGGCCAAAAACCCATGAGGGAGGATTGAGAGCCGGCCTTACAAGTCCGGCGTACCAGCCGGGTATTGCGGGGGCGGTAAACACCGAACCAATAATGCCGGCAGACAACGATGCTCCAATTGCAACAACCAGTTTCAAGAAATGTTTTGTACTCATAGCGCTATTCTACATCATGTTCTATTTTCTGTCTTCTATAGGAGGAAGCTTAACCGAATTACGTTGGGTTTTACCATCCTTTGGCAAACCC
>JAUYJR010000045.1 GCA_030699255.1 bacterium
CAGAGGGATGTGTCCTACCATTAGACGACCCGGCAATAATTCTTAAACTGCTCGATCAAATATCTTTTTCAAAAATCTACGGCCGCTTGCTGTTTTTAAGTATTTCTCTCGTTTCCTTGCCTCGTCAAAACTCGGAAATTCTTCTGTGTACACAATTTTCCACGGCATGTGTCGTTCGGTATAAAAATGCTTGCCGCTATTATGCTCCGCTATCCTGCGACCAATATCATTCGTTACTCCAACATAGCTTTTCTTAACAACAGAACTTTTCAGTAAGTAAACTACATACATAGCTAGTTTGTTGTGTCCTACCCGCCTCGACTCGCCTGAAAGCTCGTCGGGCGAGGCGGGCCCGCCTAGACTCGCCTGACTCGCCTCGATTCGGCGAAACGGGCTGCTCGTCGGGCGAGGCGGGCCATTAGACGACCCGGCAATAATACCCTTGTGTTGTATCACATACCCTCTCTCCAATCAACATCCCAAAAACGCTCCACACTAAACTTTTAGGTGCTTGTGAATGGCAATGGTGCTTGAAAGCACTCCCACCCCAATACCCACCGCAAGTTGCCAGAAAAGAATAGGAAAGAGGTAAGCTGAAACAAATCGGAACAGAGAAAAGTTGGGAATAAATGCCTCAACCCACGGCCTAAAAGAAACAAGGGAAAGGGCAAGAAGAACAGAAGCAATAAGTACGGCAGAAACTCCAATAACGGCTCCCTGCACAATAAACGGCCCCCGAATAAACCAGTTTGAAGCTCCCACAAGCCGCATAATCTCAATCTCTTCTCTAGCGTGATAAATAGTGAGCCTAATGGTGTTGAAAACCACCAAAACCGCAATTGCCGCAAGCGCAATACTCGCCAATAGCACACCTGTATGAATACTAGCTATCAAGGCAGATAACCGCTGAATAACAGGGGCTCTGTCTCGATAGTCCACTGCCTGAATAGCCGAGGCAAACGGGCTTGACTCCAGAAATGAAGAAATGTCTTGATACTGACCTGTCTCCCACGCTCTAATATTTATTGAAGCTAAAAGAGGATTATACCCAATCGCTTCGAGAGACTCTATCACAACCAAGTCATCTTTTCTTGATTCCTCAAAACGCTTCAGAGCCTCTTCTTTTGATACGTATGTTACTTCTCTCACCTCGGGAATTGAGAGAACTTCCTGACGAATATTCAGCATCTCTTCTTCTAGTACCCCTTCCTTAAAATAGGCACTTACGTCCACGCTCTCTTCTAGCCTCTCTACCAGGAGTTTGCTCATACCCTGAAAGAGCACAAGCGAAGAAGCCATGGAAATAGCAATCACCATAATAACAAGAGCGGCTCCCGAAGAACTCCGGTCACGCGCCAGGCGCTCCAGCCCCAATCTCCATATACGCTTGCATGAAACAATAAAAGGCATAGGTTAAATGATAAATCTTCCTCGTTCTTCGTCCCGGATCAGGAGCCCATTCTCCAGCGTTATAACACGCCTTCCCAAACGATTAATAATTTCTTTATTATGCGTTGCGAGAACCACCGTGGTTCCTAAACTATTTACCTTACCAAGCAAACGGATAATGTCTCTGGTATGGTAGGGGTCCAGATTACCGGTTGGCTCATCCGCAATAATGACTTTTGGACGATGAATAAGAGCTCTCGCAATTGCCACGCGCTGCTTCTCCCCTCCGGAAAGCTGAATGGGAAAATGATTTGCCCGATCCGTTAACCCCACAATTTTTAAAGCCTCTGTTACCTCTCGCCCAATGTTCTCATCCGGAACGCCTATCATCTCCATTACATATGCCACATTCCCATATGCGGTCTTTGTTGGCAAGAGCTTGTAATCCTGAAAGATAACTCCAATCTTTTGGCGAAACTCCGGAAGATTGGAGTCTTGAATCTGCGCAATACTGCCTCCTTCAAAAAGAATAGCTCCCTCGCTTGGTTCTTCTTCCCGCAATAAGAGTTTGAGAAGTGTTGTCTTGCCAGCTCCCGACTTACCAACCAAAGAGAGAAACTCCCCGTCTTGAATAGCAAATGAAATATCGCTGAGGGCAATACTGCCATCCGGATACTGTTTTGAAACGTTTTGAAATCTAATCATGCGTTGGAGCAGTTTCTATAAATTCATCAAGATTTCCTTCAAGTACGTGTTCCGGTTGAGAGGTTTCCGTGCCGGTCCGATGATCTTTTACCATCTTGTACGGATGTAATACGTAGGATCTGATCTGACTCCCCCACTCAATGGCAGACTGCTTTCCTTTTATCTGAGCAAGCTCCTTCTGCTTTTCAAGCTCCCGCATCTGTGTAAGTTTGGAAACAATAACATCAAGAGCCTTCTCCCTGTTCTGTTGCTGTGTTCTTGAGTGTTGGGATTCAGCTACAAGACCGGTGGGAATATGAGTTATGCGAACAGCCGTTTCTCGCTTGTTTACGTTCTGCCCTCCGGGACCAGACGATCGGGTAAATTCAATCCGAAGATCTTCGGGACGAATCTCAATCTCCTTCTCTTCTTGAGCTTTAAGACGGGGAATAACATCCACCGAGGCAAATGAAGTATGCCTAAGAGATTGGGAAGAAAAGGGAGAAATGCGAACTAGCCGGTGAACTCCCGTCTCTTTTTTAAGAAGCCCGTATACAAAAGAACCTTCAATATCCAGTACCGCTTGCTTAATTCCCGCCCTACCCTCGGCTCCTGACTCTCCGTATGATTCGTGAATTCTTATTGCCCTCCACCCCTTTTTCTCACAATACCGTTCATACATGCGAAAGAGCATGGCGGCCCAATCCTGCGCGTCTTTTCCTCCGGCTCCTGCCGTGATAGTTAGTGTTGCTCCCTTCTTGTCATGGGGACCCGAAAGGAATGTTTGCCTTTCAGCTTTCGCAATCGCCTGCTCAAGAACAACTGCCTGCGCCTCCAAATCATCTTCTAAGGTAGCAAGGCCCTCAAGCTCTTGAAGGTCTCGCAGATCCGTCTTCATACTCTTTAGCCCCTGCACATCTTCTTTACTATCAGCTAATTCTTTGCTGAGAGAAGAAGCCTTTTCATGGTCTTCCCAAATACCGGGATCTTCCAATTCTTGTTCAATATGCTTGATTCGCGCTTCTTTCTGAGGAACCTCAAAGACAGTCCTCCAAACGCTGGAGGCGGTTACGCAAATCTTCAATTCTCTCTTTCATTTCCATACGCGCATTGTACTCTTTTAGAGAGAAAAATCAACACAAGGATAGAGCCTCTTGCCAGAATCGAACTGGCGTCTGCGGTTTACGAAACCGCTGCTTTACCACTAAGCTAAAGAGGCGGGTGCATTGAAGAATTTTGTAAGACAACACCCTGAGCGGGGTCGGAGTAAACTGCTTTACTCCGACGGGCGTTTTAGGCGAAGCTCCCGCAAAGCCGTTAAGAAACGCCCCGGGTGCATTGAAGCATCTTGCAAGACAACGCCCTGAGCGGGTGAGGGGAATCGAACCCCCCTCTCAACCTTGGGAAGGTTGCATAATAGCCACTATACGACACCCGCACTACCACGTGAATGGGTTCCACCACACCCTCTGCACATCTTCTTCCTCCTGCTTTTCCGTCTCAATCGGATCTGGAGGGAGAATTGTAACAACCTCTTCTCCTTCTTTTTTGTAAATGCCCTGCTCTCGAAGAATTCTTTCCATATACTCTTCACTACCACGCTCTTGAGCAACCCGTTCCATCTCCTTTCTGCTTGCTTCCATACCATTCAACTCCTCTTGAAGGCGCCCGGCTTCTTGTTCCAAAACGGAGCGCTTCTGCATCATGACAATATTTTGAAAGAACAGGAGTCCTACCGCTCCGGCAATAACGAGCACAACAATTCCCAATGTCAAAGTATCGTTTCCCTTCTTTTTTTTGCGTATCGCAAATATTTTTGCTACCATACAGCAGGTATTCCTATGTCCAAAAAGACCTTACGCACAATTTCAATTGTTATTGCAACGCTCATTATTTTGAGCATGACACTATTCCTTGTTGCTCCGTACGGCGCATTGTAGCCCTGTTTTTCCGTTTTTGCAATCCGCCCCCCTAGGAACGGAACACATCAAAGAACACTTTGGAAGGAATGTGTACCTGTCCTTTGTCTCGCATTTCTTTCTTTCCTTTCTTCTGGCGATCCAGAAGTTTTCGTTTTCTTGTGATGTCTCCTCCGTATAGGGGAGCTGTTACGTCTTTTCGGCGCGCTCGAATAGTCTCCCGCGCCACCACCTTTCCTCCAATCATGGCCTGCAGAGGAACCTCAAATTGTTGTGGAGGAAGGAGATCTCGAAGCTTCTCCACAATCTTCTTTCCCTCACGATACGCGTGCTCTTGGGGAACAATACCGGCAAACGCCTCTTCCATATTTCCCGCAACACGGAACTCCAGTTTTACGAGATTTGCTTTTCTCCAGTCAATAACTTCGTAGTCCATAGATGCCCATCCCTGAGTTCCAGACTTGAGCCGTTCATACAGGTCTCCAACAATTTCCCGCAACGGAACTTCATACACCAAAAGAAGTGTTTGCTCGCCAATGTGGCGAGTCTCCAGCTGTGTTCCCTCAATTTGCTCCAAGATTTTTAGGGCAGAAGAAAAGAACGACGCGGGGCACAGAACCTCCAGTCTGGCCCATGGTTCCATGCACTCTTGGATTCTGTTGTCGCTTGGAAAATCGGAGGGAGTGCGAACCACAATCTCTTTTCCTTTCTGATCAATCACGCGAAATTCCACGGAAGGGCGCGAAATAATAACTTCAATACCATACTCTCTCAACACTCTCTCGGTAACAATCTCTGAATGCAAAATACCCAAAAATCCACATCGGAATCCCCTCCCCAAAGCCTCCTTGGTCTCCATCTCAAAGGTTAGAGAAGGATCGTTCAGCTGTAAACGCGCAAGAGAATCTTTTAAAAGATCAAACTCCTGCGCCTGTACAGGATAGAGGCTGGCAAACACCATGGGTCTTGGAATCTGGTACCCCGGGAGAGGCATTTCCTTTGCTGATTTCACCGATACCGTATCTCCAATTCGCACATGCCCCGCATTCTTTACCCCGGTTGCAATATATCCAATCTCCCCCGCGGACAACGTACCGATGGGGGTGTCTCCCGGTAAAAACACTCCAACCTCTTTAACGGAACAGGTTTCCTTTGTGCCAAGAAACACCACCTTATCATCTTTTTTTACGGACCCGTCTACAACTCTCACATAGGCTAAAATACCCCGAAACGCGTCAAATTTAGAGTCAAAGATAAGGGCGCGCAAGGGCCCTGCTTTTTCGCCACTAGGAGGAGGAACCAATGTAATAACACGGTCCAGGAGTTCCCTCACGTTTGTTCCTTCTTTTGCTGAAATGAGGATAATGTTTTCCGGATCCACTCCCGTTAATTCAGCTACCTGCTTTTTCACTTCTTCCGTCTGGGCCAGAGGGGCATCAATTTTATTTACCGCCGGCACAATAACAAGATTTTGAGCCTTTGCCGCCATATAATGGGCAAGAGTCTGCGCCTGAACACCCTTGGTTGCGTCTACTAAGAGAATTGCTCCTTCCACCGCGGCAAGTGATCGAGAAACCT
>JAUYJR010000048.1 GCA_030699255.1 bacterium
GATCTCTCAAGAAGATGTGGATAGGGTTCTGCAGGCCGCTCAGGCATTCTCACTTCCTCCAAACAAAGAGGTGGTAGACGCAGTTCCCCAACAGTATATTGTGGACGGCGAGAGTGGTATCAAAGATCCAATCGGCATGAAAGGAGTTCGCCTTGAAGTTGATGTTCTTGTGGTGTGCGCGTTCTCCCCACACCTTAAAAACGTTCATGAGGCAGTTATGGGAGGAGGGCTTGATGTTCTTGACACCATCCCTTCTTCCGCCATGGCTTCAGATGCCGTTTTAACCCCTCAGCAGAAAGAGCTGGGGGTTGCCCTTATTGATCTGGGGGCCGGCACCACAACAATTTCCGTGTTTGAAGAAGGAACGGTAATCCATGCCGCTGTTCTTCCTATTGGTTCTGAAAATATTACGCACGACATTGCCATTGGATTGCGTACGGAGCATGAAATTGCAGAACGCATCAAGAAAGAATTTGGCTCATGCGTTGCGGGAAAAAGCAGAAAAATGGAAAAAGTTGAGGTACCAGGAGGAGATCCTCTTGCGTTTACCCAGAAGTTTCTGGTGCATATTATTGAGGCAAGAGTAAAAGAGATATTTCAACTCATTACAAAAGAGCTTAAGGGCATACAGCGGCACGGACAGCTTCCGGGAGGAGTAGTACTCATAGGTGGAGGAGCAAATTTGCCCCGCATAGTAGATATAGCAAAAAAAGAGCTAAAGCTTTCTGTAAGGATTGGAACGCCTCAAAATATGGTGACATCGGAATCGGACCCGGTCTATATGGGAGCTCTTGGACTTGCGTTACTGGGATCAATTACTCAGGAACCAAAAAAGAGAAGGCAGGGATCCGGTGTAGGAGAGAAAATAAAAAAGCTCTTACGCGTATTTATTCCATAATATGGCAGCAAAATCATACCCTGGAACAACCATAAAAGTTATTGGTATTGGGGGAGCCGGAGGAAATGCCGTGGACCGCATGTTTCAGTGCAAAATTAAGGGCATTGAACTGGTTGCGGTAAATACGGATGCGCAAGACTTAAAGAAGATTCGTGCGCACAGAAAAGTTCATATTGGAAAAGTGAGCGCGGGAGGATTGGGAGCCGGCATGAACCCCGATGTGGGAAAGAAAGCCGCGGAAGAGAGTTTGGGCGAGATCACGGAAGTTTTAAAGGATGCGGACATGGTATTTCTTGCCGCCGGCATGGGGGGAGGAACGGGAGGAGGAGCTGCTCCTGTTATTGCAAAGCTTGCCAAATCTCAGGATATTCTAACCATTGCGGTTGTTACAAAACCCTTTTCGTTTGAAGGGGGCTTTCGATCCCGCCTGGCTTCTCGGGCGCTCCAGGAGCTAGAAGAACATGTAGATACCCTCCTTATTATTCCCAATGATCAGGTGCTTAAACTCGTAAACGAAGAAACAACGGTTCTGGATGCTTTTTGGAAAGCTGACGAAGTACTCCGCCAGGCGGTGCAGGGAATCTCGGATCTCATTGTTGTGCCTGGCCTCATTAATGTGGACTTTGCGGATGTGCGGAGCATTATGAAAAACGCGGGACAGGCAATATTTGGCATGGGAGTGGCAAAGGGAGAAAAACGCGTGGAAACCGCTTTTGATACGGCGCTTCATTCTCCACTGCTTGATATGTCTGTGAAGGGAGCAAAAGGAATTCTATTTAATGTTGCGGGTCCCCAAGATCTTGGACTGGGGGAAATTATGGATGCCGCGCGCAAAGTGCAGGAGAGCGTTGCCCCGCAGGCAAAAATTATTTTTGGAGCGGTGTATGATCCTTCCCTTAAGTCGGGAGAAGTTAGAGTGACGGTTATTGCAACGGGATTCTCTTCATCATAACATTGTATGAAAAATGTTTCACTTTCTCGAGGGTGCATGGGATGCGCCCTCGCTTTTATTGTGGGCACTGGCTTGTATGCTGTATTTTCCGCGGTATGGGTTTTGGCGCTTGGAGCAGCCTTTCTCTTTTTTATTGGAGGATACTTCCGGCAACGGTTTATGTGGGCGGGTATTTGGTGCGTGTTTCTCTTTTTTGGTGGAGCTCTTTACGCCAAAGCTCTTTCTTATGAAACAAATCATGGACTGCACGTTCTGTTTGAAACAGAAGTTTCCTTTACCGGCAGAGTGGTAAGGGAGCCCGAGGTTCGGAACGGTTCCCTTGTTCTTATTGTGCTTCCGGACGGTGATACCTCTTCTCAAATTCTCACGCATACTTCTTTGTTTGAAAATATCTCATACGGTGAGCGCGTTCTTGTTTCAGGCGTTCTCCAAGAACCTCCGGTATTTGAAGACTTTAACTACAAAGCTTTTTTGGCAAAAGACGGTATTCATGGAATTGTGCGGGGTGCCGAAATTTCTTCTGTATGGAACGGCGCGTATGAACATGGGGGACAGACTTTTATGGCGCGCCTGTTCCAGTGGAAAAACAAAATGAGAGAAACACTCTCTCGTATTCCTCCCCCTTCTTCCGAACTTTTGGGGGCTATGCTCCTTGGGGATTCTCAAAACATGTCGGATGAACTGCAAGATATTCTGGGTAAATCTGGTTTGCGACATATAACGGCAATATCAGGCATGCATGTAGCCATGCTCTCGGGGGGAGCGCTTGTGTTCTTTCTTATGCTGGGCATGTGGAGGAGGCATGCAATACTTCTCTCCCTGCTCTTTCTTATACTCTTTGTTCTAATAGCTGGCGCTCCTGCTTCTGCCGTGAGAGCCGGTATTATGGGGGGAGCCATGCTGGTGGGGCAGGCGGTTGGAAGACCCTCCGCTTCGTGGAGATTCTTGGTATATGCCGCGGCACTTATGCTTGCGTTTAATCCTCTCTTGTTGTTACGGGATATTGGATTTCAGCTTTCATTTATTGCGGTGGCAGGCATTCTCTCTTTTGCTCCAACCCTTCTCCGTTTCTCTGAGAAGATTCCCGTTCCCAAGTTTATACGGGAGGTTATGGCTGTGTCTCTGGCCGCGTATGGTTCCACGGCTCCTCTTCTATTCTTTCATTTCTCATTTCTTTCTTTGAGTTCGCTTTTGGCAAATATTATTGCTGTGCCTCTTCTACCGTTTATCTTGGGAATTGGTGTGGTGTTCTTGCTTTTAGGATCTCTATGGGGAGTACTGGGAACTATCCTTTTGGTTCCGCTTCTCTTTTTGCTTTCTCTCTTGCATACAATAGCAAACCTTGCTTCTCTTGTTCCCGGACTTGTATTGGAGGGAGCCATATCTGTTACGGTTTCCATTCTGCTTGCACTGATTGTTGTTTTTCTTGCGGTGTTTTTGAAACAAAACACTGCCGGAACATACTCAAAACTATTTTGGTAAAAAATAATCTATTGACAAAATCGAGAAATTGTGTTTAATGCACCTAGAAGGAGAAAGAAAGGAGGTGAGAAGAATGAATGAAGATAGAAAAGGGCAGATTGCGTTCCTTCTCGTCAAGCATCAGCTTCGCAAAAAGGGAGTCCGGCTCACGCGGAGTTTCCGGCGAGAGGTTGGAAACGAGGCCAAGGCCATCGGAATCCCCATAGAAGAGGCTATGGAGTTTGTCGAGCTGATCGTTCGCGAGTTGGTTGAAGAAACATTCTCAGATTACAACGTTCGCGAAGGATTTGAGGAAGCAGTCCTCAAGCCCACCACACATGGTTAGTCCCCAAGTTTTGAAAGGACGACAGGGTGAGTTCTCAAAAGAACTCCTAAAAGGGTAATTGTACCTCCCTCGCAAGAGGCAAGGGCAGAACAAGAACCTCTCCCCGTTGTTCGACTACACTATCCCATTACTCTTCGGAGCAGTGGGATTTTTTTGATGAGTCCGATTGGGTGTTTGAGCAATATTGCAAAAATGAGCTTTTTTTGGTAGAATGGGGAACCATGAATCCCGTTAGAAACCGCGATCGCTTTGATAAAAATAGTATGACAAGAGAATATTACGCAATAAGTCGTTTGTATAAAAAAGTAACTGACAGGTTCGCGTTGATCGCGATCTGTTTCTAACGGGATGAAGAAGCGGATTTTTCTTGATTATGCCTCATCCACTCCCGTAGACACCGCGGTGTTTAGGGAAATGGTGCCATACCTAAAAACGGTATATGGAAATCCTTCTTCCATACATTCGTTTGGGCAAAAGACAAGAGCGGTTATTGAAGAATCAAGAAGCAGGGTAGCTTCTTTTCTCCATACCTCTCCTCAAGAGATTATCTTTACCGGGGGAGCAACCGAATCAAATACACTTGCCGTGCAGGGAGTAGCGCACAAGAAGAGAAAGGGGGGAAAGCCGCATATCATTATCTCATCCATTGAACACGAGTCGGTTCGCGGGGCGTGCGAAACACTTAGAGAGCGAGGAGAAGTTACCATTACGGAGCTTCCTGTGTCTCCTGAAGGACTAGTTGATCTTAAAGAAGTGGCAAGGGCTCTAAGAGAAGAAACGGTACTTGTTTCCGTGTGCTACGTAAACAGTGTTATTGGTACTGTTCAGTCCATTGCTGAAATTGGAGGCATACTTGCAAAGAAAAAGAACAGGTGGGGAGAGAAAGTGTTATTTCATACAGATGCCGTACAGGCGGCCCATTATCAAGATTGTAATACGCAGGAGCTCAAAGTAGATCTCTTAACCTTGAGCGCGCACAAAATCTACGGTCCCAAGGGAGTTGGCGTTCTGTTTGTTCGGAACGGTGTTGGTATTTCTCCGCTTCAACGGGGAGGAGGCCAGGAACAAGGCATGAGATCCGGCACAGAGAATGTTCCTGGTATTGTTGGAATGGGAAAAGCCTTGCAGAAGATAGGGTCTCCGGAGCGCCGGGTAATGAATATACGAATCAGACAGGCGCGGGATCGTTTGGTACGGGGGGTGTTACGCGGAATAAAAGGGAGCGTGCTTGTGGGGTCCGCCGAGAAGAGGGCAGAAAACAACGCGTACATTCGCTTTCCTGGAGTTGCGGGAGCAGACCTGGTACTTGCCTTAGACAGAAAGGGAATTGCGGTTTCCACGGGATCCGCCTGCTCTGAACAAACACAAGGATCTCCGCATGTTCTCAATGCTCTTGGAATAGGGGAAAAGGAGTCTCGAGAAGGAGTTCGTATAACTCTTGGAAAATACACCACTGTATCTGAAGCAGAAACCGCGGTAAAGGAAATTATCAGAGCGGTATCTCTGCTCTCCCGTTTGTAAAGTTTGGGTTGCGCTATGCGCGCATCATACGATATAGTAAATGTATCTATGTCTTTTCCTTTTAATTCAACCAATCAGCAAGGTACACAACAGACTTCTTCCGAAAGTCCAAAGCAGGGAATTGCCATTTCTCTGTTGTTTGGTTTTTTGGGAGGGATTCTTGCCATGGGCGTTGCGCAAGGAGGGCCATTTCTGTTGGCAAGCGTATTTCCCGCCACAAATGAGGAAGTTGCCGTTAACGAAAAATCAGAAGGCTATGTTCCTCAGACCACGCAGGAGCAGAAAGTTATTGAGGCTGTTCAAGAAGCTTCTCCCGCAGTTGTTAATATTGTGGCAACCAAAGATGTTCCTACCATGGGGGCATATCGGCCGGATGCATTTTCGGATCCTTTCTTTGATTTTTTCTTTCCTCAGCAACGCAGTATAGAAAGGAGAGAGATTGGATGGGGAACCGGCTTCTTTGTTTCAGCAGACGGCATGGTTGTTACCAACAAGCACGTGGTGCAAGACGAACAGGCGGATTACACCATAATTACCACCAATGGGAGTACCTACCCCGTACGTGTTATTGCTCGGGATCCTGATCAAGATCTTGCCCTGCTCAAAGTTGAGCAAGATCAGGCTATTGGAGAAGAAGGCGAGGTGCGCCAAATCTCTTTTCCTTACCTTAACCTTGGAGATTCGGATAATCTCCATATTGGGCAGAGCGTTATTGCTATTGGAAATGCCCTGGGAGAGTTTAGAAACACCGTTTCAGTTGGCGTTATTTCAGGATTAGGGCGCACCATTTTAGCTTCCGGAGGGAGTATGGTGCAGGTTATGGAAGACGTTATTCAAACAGATACTGCCATAAACAGGGGAAATTCCGGCGGTCCTCTCCTGAACCTTGTGGGAGAAGTAATTGGCATAAACTCCGCCATGGTTGTTGGAGCTCAAAATATTGGGTTTGCCGTTCCTATTAATAATGTGAAACAAAATATTGAGCAGGTGGGAGAGTTTGAAGAGTAGGAGGTTCTTTGACTTTTACCTAATTTTTTGGTATAACTATACTATGATGCAAGGAGGAAATTTTACCAATAAAGCGCAAGAAGCAATGCTCAGAGCCCAGCAGATTGCCCAAGAACGAGGGCAGCAGCAGGTTGATGCGCTTCATCTCCTCTCTGCTCTTTTGGGGCAAGACGAGAGCGTTGTAATGACTCTGCTACACAAGATTGGGGTGGATGTTGATTCGCTCAAGCGCAAGTCTATGATTCAGGTGGATCGGCTTCCCGTTTCACCAACGCCGGGAACCTTTGGACAGCTCTATCTCACACAAGACTTGGCAAAGGTGCTTGAGCGGGCTCGCCAAGAAGCAGGATCCATGGGAGATGAGTATATATCCGTGGAACACCTCTTCTTGGGTCTTTTGGATACCCCGGATACCAAGGCGCTTGAAGTGCTTGAGCGAACCAACTTTATTCAAGGAGGGGAGTCCGCAACCATGGAGTACGGAAAGCTGGATTACGAAACCGCCCTCAAAGTATTGGCAAGCATTAGAGGAGGAACTCGCATTACCGACCCCACTCCCGAATCCAAGTACCAGGTTATTGAGAAATATGCCCGCAATCTTACGCGTCTTGCAAGAGAGGGAAAGCTTGATCCTGTCATTGGAAGAGAGAGCGAGATTCGCCGCTTAATGCAGGTGCTCTCGCGTCGTACCAAAAATAACCCCGTTCTCATTGGGGAGGCCGGTGTAGGAAAAACCGCGGTGGTAGAGGGCTTAGCGCAAAAAATTATCAAAGGAGAAACCCCAAGTAGTTTGAAAGACAAAGAGATTATTGCGCTTGATCTTGGTGCTCTTGTGGCCGGTACCAAATATCGGGGAGAGTTTGAAGATCGCATTAAAGCTTTACTAAAAGAACTTGAGCGCGTGGGAGGCAAGTACCTGCTCTTTATAGACGAGCTTCATACATTAGTGGGGGCGGGAGCCGCCGAAGGAGCCATTGACGCCTCCAATCTCTTAAAGCCGGCCTTGGCTCGGGGAGAACTTCGAGCAATTGGAGCAACCACGCTCAAGGAGTATCAGAAATATATTGAGAAAGATCCCGCGCTGGAGCGCAGGTTCCAACCCATTTTTGTGGCGGAACCTTCCATTGAAGATGCCGTAACTATTTTACGGGGTATAAAAGAAAAATATGAGTTACACCACGGGGTAAAAATAAAAGATTCGGCTCTGGTTGCCTCAGCAAACCTTGCCGCGCGGTACATTACCGATAGGTTTCTTCCCGACAAAGCTGTTGACCTCATGGATGAGGCCATGTCTTCGTTGCGCCTGGATATGGAGTCAGAGCCCTTAAACCTGGAGGAAGCTCGCAGGGAGCTCCAAAAACTGGAGATTGAGCAGGAGGCTTTAAAAAACGAGCAAGGGTTGGACAAGAAAAAGAAAGGCATGGTGCGGCAGATAGCTGACCTGCAAGAGAAGATAAAATCCTTGGAAGCCCGATGGAAATCGGAATCTCAGCTTGTGGAGAGTATTGGCAAGTTAAAGAAAGAGATGGAGAATATAAGGTTTCAGATTGAGCGGGAGCAGACCATGGGCAATCTACAGAAAGTTGCCGAGCTCAAATATAGTACGCTCCCTGAACTCATCAGGAATCTGAAATCAGAAGAAAAGCGTCTAGTACGTTTCCAGAAAACAAGCCCTATCCTACGGGAAGAGGTAACGGAAGAAGACGTGGCAAAAGTGGTTTCTCTCTGGACCGGCATTCCCGCAACCCGCCTTATTGAAGAAGAAGCAAGAAAGTTGGAGCGCATGGAAGACCACTTGAGCAAGAGAATTATTGGGCAGAAAGAGGCCATTGTTGCTATTTCCAACGCTATTCGGCGCAATCGCGCGGGACTTTCGGAAGAGAATCGTCCCCTTGGGAGTTTTCTCTTTTTGGGGCCAACCGGAGTAGGAAAGACAGAAACCGCAAAGGCTCTGGCAAGCTTCTTGTTTAATGACGAAAACGCTCTCATTCGTCTAGATATGTCAGAGTACATGGAGCGCCACACGGTTTCCAAAATGATTGGATCCCCTCCGGGATATGTGGGGTATGAAGAAGGAGGACAAGTTACCGAAAAAATCCGTCGCAGGCCGTATAGTGTGGTTCTTTTAGATGAGATAGAAAAGGCGCACCCCGAGGTGTTTAATATTCTTCTGCAAATTCTGGAAGACGGAAAGCTTACAGACTCAAAAGGAAGAGCCGTTTCCTTTAAGAACACAATCATTATTATGACTTCCAATGTTGGTTCTCAGTACATTGCCGAAATGCAGCCACTTGGGTTCTTGGGAGAAGAAAAGGATCAGAAGAAAGAGAATGTGATAGACCGCGTTATGACGGCTCTGCGAGAGCAGTTCCGCCCCGAATTTATCAACCGCATAGACGAAATCACCATCTTTAACTACTTAGACAAAGAGGAGATTAAGAGCATTGTGGATCTGGAGCTTGCCAGAGTTTCTGAGCGGTTGGCAACAAAAGGCGTTACTATTCAGGTTACTGAAAAGGCAAAGAAGTTGCTTGCGGAGCGCGGATTTGATCCAAGTTTGGGAGCTCGCCCTCTTCGCCGTGTTATTCAGCGCCTTCTGCTTAACCCGCTCTCTCTGCGAGTTATCTCGGGAGATGTTTCCGCGGGAGACAAGGTAATGATTGATGAGCAAAAAAAGGAAATAGTTATTTTGCCTTCGTTTGCAAAGCACACAAAACAGCAGGAAAAGGAGCTTGCAAAATCCACAAGATCTTAATTTCCATAAAAACAAAACGAGCAGATTATCTGCTCGTTTTGTTTTGTTCTAGGGGCAAACTTGATTGTATGGGGGAAATGAGAGTGGGCAAGGTCGTACGCGGGCGTACCAACTAGTGTGGTACTGTTTTGTGACGTAGCCCCCCACTCTCATTCCTTCTGGTGGGTGTTTTTTTAGCTTTAGCTAGTGGGTCCCCGGGGTCCCCTCTACTTGGCCATTGCTACACCCTCCTTCCTCATTGGTATTCTTGGTATACCCTACTTCTCATTTTCTGTCAATACCCAGTTTTCCAAATTCAAAAACTTAACAAAGCTTGCCTCCGGTAAGCTATCCACAGCTTACCGGAGGCAAGCTTTACACAAGAACAGGGGTTGACAGCATGCTGGGGCAAGATTTAATGG
>JAUYJR010000051.1 GCA_030699255.1 bacterium
CAGCGGCTCTCGGAGCGCGGCGGCGCGAGAGCGAGTCAAAAACTCAGCAGAGTTTTATGACGGTCCGCGGAAAAAATATATCCGAGCAAAGAGTTTTACAATGAAGAACACCATGAAGACTCTTGTTATTGTTGAGAGCCCCAAGAAAGCGTCTACTATTGGAAAGTTTCTTGGAAAAGAATACCAGGTACTCTCTTCGTATGGACACGTTAGAGATCTTCCAAAATCCAAGATTGGAGTAGATGTTGAAAACGGATTTGAGCCAACGTACGAGATTCCGGCAAAAGCAAAGCCGGTTATTTCAATTCTCAGAAAAGAAGCAAAGAAAGCAGACCAAATTATTCTTGCCACTGACGGAGACCGAGAAGGAGAGGCTATTGCTTTTCATCTGAGAGAAGCTTTACAGGTTAAAAATCCCGGACGCATTGTGTTTCACGAAATCACAAAAGAAGCTGTTGAACATGCGCTTAAAACTCCACGAAGTATTGATGAGAACTTAGTAAACGCCCAACAAGCAAGGCGCGTACTGGACCGCCTTGTGGGGTACGAGCTCTCCCCCCTTCTCTGGAGAAAGGTTCGCCCGGGGCTTTCTGCCGGACGAGTACAGTCCGTTGCTCTTCGCATTGTTGTGGAACGGGAGCGGGAGATTAAAGAGTTTGCATCAGCCTTTAGTTTTCGTGTTACCGCAACATTTCTCACAGACAAGAATGAAGAAGTATTGGCTGAACTTACCCAAAAAATTGAAACAGAAAAAGAAGCTGAAGAATTTCTCATCTCTCTCCTCTCAGCTTCATTCTCTATTGCAAGTATTGAAAAATCTCCCGCAACAAGAAACCCTACGGCTCCCTTTACCACCTCCACTCTTCAGCAGGAGGCATCTCGCCTGTTGGGATTCTCTGTTCGCCAGACCATGCGAGTAGCTCAACAGCTCTATGAATCGGGGCAAATCACCTACATGAGAACTGACTCCGTCAACCTTGCCGATTCCTTTCTCTCGCAGGCCGAGCAGGTTATTGTAAAAACCTACGGCAAGGAGTACCACCAGTTGCGACGATACGCCACCAAAACCAAAGGAGCGCAAGAGGCCCATGAAGCAATTCGCCCTACAAGCGCGGGAAAGGAAGGCGCAACGGGAGATCAACACGCAAAGAGGCTCTACCAACTCATACACCAGCGCACAATGGCTTCTCAAATGGCTCCGGCCAGACTTGAGAGAACAAAGGCGGAAATTCCGGCAGGCAAGCATACTTTTCTTGTAAAAGGAGAGGTTGTTGTGTTTGAGGGATTTCTAAAAGCCTTCTCCTCACAAACAAAGGAAGTACATCTGCCTCCTCTCACAAAAGGACAGCTGCTCTCTCTTAAAGAAGCACTCGCCCGCCAGACCTTTACTCGAGCTCCAGCGCGATATACGGAGGCAACCCTGGTTCGTACGCTAGAAGAAAAAGGCATTGGAAGGCCCTCAACCTACGCGCCAACCGTGAGCACTATTCAGGACAGGCTCTATGTTCAAAAAGGAGAAGCGGATGGCACTCCACGAGAAGTGAGAATGATATCCTTAAACCATGGAAAAGTTGTCTCTTTAACGGAAACGGAAAACACGGGAGCAGACAAGGGAAAGCTGGTGCCAACGGAGCTTGGTATGGTTGTATCGGACTTTCTTACCAAGAACTTTGAGAAGATTGTGGACTACGCCTTTACCGCCCATATTGAAGAGGAGCTTGATGAGATAGCAGAGGGAAAAGAAGAATGGAGAAAGATGCTTTCTCTGTTCTACAAGGAGTTTAAGAAGGATATGAAAGAAGCAAAGAATGTTTCCCGAGAGGAAGCCGGCCAGATGAGAGAAATAGGCGTGGATCCCACAACCAAGCGCCCTGTTCTTGTGCGTATTGGGAGGTACGGCCCCATGATTCAGCTGGGAAAAGCGGAGGATGAGGAGAAGCCAAAGTTTGCCCCCATGCCTCCGGGTACCGCAATGGACGAGGTAACGCTTGAACAGGCGCTCTCTATGCTCTCTCTCCCAAGAACTCTGGGAGAGGTGGGCGAAGAAACCATGGTTGCAAATATCGGAAGGTTTGGGCCTTATGTTAAACTCGGAAAAACATACGCCTCTATTACTCCGGATATGATCTTTACCATATCAAAAGAAGATGCCATAAAGCTGCTTGAAGAAAAGAAAAACGAGAAGGCAAATCAGATTATTCAGGAGTTTAGCAAAGAAGGAATTTCCATTCTCAAGGGAAGATTTGGCCCCTATATTACAAACGGATCAAAAAACGCAAAAATCCCAAAAGGAGAAGATCCTAAGACTATCTCACTGGAGTTTGCTCAAGAACTTCTGGAAGCTGCTCCCCAACGCAAAAGAGGGCGCAAGAAGAGGGGCTCATAGCCCCGTATAAAGTTCATCTAAATCTGTTTGTGGAGGGCATTATTCACATATAATTGCCAATGAACTTATTACGGGGCAGGGTTTACAATAAGCCGTTATTTGGTATAGTACGAGTGCTTTTCAGCCCGGGTGGCGGAACTACGATCACATGGTTTCCCCCGACCCCCCTCTTTTCAAAACCCACGGTTTTGAATAATTTCCTTCACGGGGGAAACCACAGTTCCGCCATCCAGTTTAAAAATTAAAAGATATTGCCCGGGTGGCGGAACTGGCAAACGCGTACGACTCAAAATCGTGTGCCGCAAGGCTTGTGGGTTCGACTCCCACCCCGGGCACCTATAAGAAGCTAAGAACAAAGAGTTGGTCGACTTTTCTCCCAATAAATCGTCTAACATATATCTTATGAAACAACTTGATCCAAAAGCAGTCTGGTTACTTTTTCTCAACAATATTCTGGGCTGGACATTTCTCGGTACCATTTTCTATATTTTTATTTTTATATACCTTTTTGAACCCCCGTCTCCTGAAGACATTTTCTCATTGGGATTTCTGAATTTTCTATGGGTTATCATCCCAACATTTCTTATTCTCTGCTTTCTCCATGCAAAACTCACCTACCACTTTTACCGCTATGAGCTTGCGGATGCCGGATTTCGCAAAGAGCTTGGGATTATTGGGAAAACGTATGTAACAATTCCGTATGACCGCATTCAAAACGTAGACATCTATCGCAGTCTTCTTGAGCGTATACTTGGGTTATCCAACCTCAATATTCAGACAGCAGGAATGAGTGGACGCGTTGGAGCTGAAGGACGTCTGCCCGGGCTCTCCATGGAGGTTGCCGAACAACTTCGAGACGAACTCATTCAGAGAGCTCGCCAGTCTAAGAGCCATGGACTCTAAAGAGGGTTTCTCTCTTATGTCATGACCAGAGACAGCGCGCTACAGCTTCTGCATGAATACGTAGAGTCAGAATCTCTGCGCAAACACTGTTATGCGGTGGAGACGGCAATGCGCTCATACGCCCAAGCTCACGGAGAAGACGAGGAACTTTGGGGCATAACAGGATTACTGCACGATCTTGATTACGAGCAGTATCCGGAAAAACACCCTTTTAGAGGAGTTGAGATATTGCAAGAACAAGGGTATCCAGAAGAAATGACGCAGGCTATTCTCGGACATGCCACATATAGTGGCGTTGCTCGAGACTCTCAAATGGCTAAGTGTTTGTTTGCTGTTGACGAACTCTGCGGATTTATTATTGCCTGCGCCCTGGTGCGTCCCGAAAAGCTCACAGGACTCACTCCCTCATCTGTGAAAAAACGTCTCAAGATGAAGGCGTTTGCAGCAAAAGTAAGTCGTGAAGATATTACCCTTGGCATACAAGAACTAGACATTGACGAAGACAAGCACATAGCCCGCGTTATAGAAGCTTT
>JAUYJR010000052.1 GCA_030699255.1 bacterium
ATAGAGAACGGGAATAACAAGACCCGTACCCGCAACAGCAAGGGCATAAGAAAAAAACACCAGGACGGTAGAGGTCCTGTATTGCTTTACATGCGGAAAGTAATACTTGAAGATTTTTCTGATATCCATACAAATGTGCCCTCAGTAGGATTCGAACCTACAACCAACTCCTTAAAAGGGAGCTGCTCTACCATTGAGCTATGAGGGCGAACAAATTACCCCGACCCCCGGCTTAAGACACCTTCGGTTTCTTATGTCGCTCACTTCCCGCAAGCGCCGTTCGCTCCTATCTTCCAACACGGGGTAATTTGGAACTTCGTTCTCTTTACAAATTACCCCTATTCCTACTACAATCCTTCTTCGCGCAGTCTCTGTATGAGGTCTTTTTGCTGTTTTGTCAATTTCTGAGGCACCGAGATCCGCACGGTTGTGTAGAGATTGCCCCTTCCTATTCCTCCATAATGAGGAATTCCTTTACCGGAAACCTTAAACACCTTTCCCGACTGTGTACCCAAAGGCACCCGCAGGGCAATAGGAGATCCCTCCAATGTTGGAACATCAACTTCATCTCCCAGAACAGCTTGAGATAAGGAAATGGGAACTTCCACAAACAAGTCATCTCCCTTTCTACTAAACACTTTGTGAGGCTTCACCAAAACACGAATATAGAGATCTCCATTTTTTCCGCGCTTCCGCCCCGCATCTCCTTTCTCTTTCATTTTGAGAACTTGGTTTGAATCAATACCTGCGGGAATCTGAACTACAATTTTGTCCTCTCCCCGCACCCTTCCCTCTCCCGAACATACATTGCAGGGAGAGTCGGGCTTTAACCCTTCTCCATTGCACTCGGGGCAAACACCCACTCTTGTGAAAGATCCAAGAAAGGTTCTCTGGATCTGCTGAACCTCTCCAGTTCCCCTGCAAGAGAAGCATTCATTTACTTTTGACCCCGGATCGGCTCCCACTCCCTGGCACCTGCCACACTGAATGAATTTGTGAAGAAGAATTTCCTCTTTCTTGCCATGGAGCGCGTTTTCCAGGGTAATTTCCACATCAACCTCAATATCCTCTCCTTTCCGCAGATGATCTCGGGAATGAGAAGCTGATCCTCCAAAAAATTCCTCAAATATGTCTCCAAGGTCTTGGAAGTCAAATCCGTACGCATCTCCCTCTTCCCCATCGGTAGGGCCTCCGGGCTGTCCCCACCCCCAACGAAATCCTGCCTGCCCCTGCTGATCTCCCGCCCCCTCAAACACTCTCCCAAACTTATCATATTGAGATCGCTTATCTTTGTCGGAAAGAATTCTATAGGCTTCTGAGACTTCTCTAAACATCTTTTCATCCCCTCCTTTGTCAGGATGGTGCTTATGGGCCAAACGGCGATATGCCTTCTTTATGTCTTCTAGCGTGGCATCTTTTGAAACACCAAGCATCTTGTAGTAATCAGGCATAACAGAAAATCAAAAAATCAAAATTAGCGAAGCAATCTCAACTCCGAGCATATGCCTTCAGAAGAGACCGCCATAAAATTCAGCAGGATTTTTGATGGTCTTGCAAAGGTATACTCTCGGAGTGCGGGGTTGACGAGATAGTTATTGGTTATTTATTCTCACCCTCTTCTCCTTCTTTTTTCTCTCGATACTCGGCCTCCTGATTTTCTTCGCCTGCTTCGGAATCTTGCTTGGGATTCTCTTTCGCATGGTTCTCATGTAAAGCAGATCCCACCTTCTGAGTTGCCTGAGAAAGATCCTCCACGGCTTTCTTTAACTCCTCTATTGTACCCTTGTCCTTCACACTTTTCAATGCCTCAATCTTTTCCCGCACCTCCTTGCGAATATCTTCAGCAATCTTTTCTCCCGCGTCTCGCAGAGATTTTTCCGCCGTGTATAAGAGGGAATCTGCAACATTTCTTGTTTCCACCAGCTCCTGCTTTTTCTTGTCTTCCTCCGCGTGAGTCTCGGCTTCTCGCTTAAGACGCTCCACCTCTTCTTCCGACATGCCAGTTGATCCCTCAATACGAATGGATTGCGATTTTCCCGAAGCTCGGTCTTTTGCCGTTACGCTCAAAATGCCATTTGCATCAATATCAAAGGTTACCTCAACCTGCGGAATGCCACGAGGAGAAGGAGGAATGCCATCTAGAATAAATCTGCCCAGAGACTTATTGTCTTGAACCATAGATCGTTCCCCTTGCACCACGTGTACATCAACGGATGTCTGATTGTCTGCCGCTGTTGAAAACACCTGCGACTTGCTTGCCGGAATTGTGGTGTTCTTTGCAATTAAGACGGTATTCACACCTCCCAATGTCTCAATGCCCAAAGAGAGCGGGGTAACATCCAAGAGAAGAATATCCCTAACATCACCGCGGAGAATACCCCCCTGAATAGCAGCTCCAATGGCTACCACCTCATCGGGGTTAATGGATTTGTTTGCCTCCTTGCCAAACAAAGCTTTTACTCCTTCTTGAATAGCCGGCATACGAGTCTGCCCTCCCACAAGAACAATTTCATCTATATCTTTTGCCTCAAGCTTTCCCTCTTTGAGCGTCTGTCTCACAAGGTCAAGAGATTTATCTATGTACTCCCGCACCATATTCTCCAGCTGAGATCTTGTAAGCTTGTACAATAGATGTTTGGGACCCGAAGAGTCAGAGGTAATGAAAGGAAGGTTCACTTCCGTTTCCATTGAGCTGGAAAGTTCAATTTTTGCCCGCTCGGCAGCCTCTTTAAGCCGCTGAGTAGCCAAGGGATCCTTTGCAAGATCAATGCCTTCATCTTTCTTATACTGCTCTGCCAACCAGTCCATAATTTTCTGGTCAAAGTCTTCTCCTCCCAGATGCGTATCTCCTCCGGTTGCCTTTACCTCAATGGTGTCTTCCCCAACCTCAAGAATAGAGATATCAAACGTTCCCCCTCCAAAGTCATACACCACAATCTTCTCGTCTTTCTTTTTGTTTAATCCATACGCAAGCGCTGCCGCCGTTGGTTCGTTAATAACGCGTTTCACTTCAAACCCCGCAATTTCTCCCGCAACTTTTGTTGCTTTTCGCTGACCATCATCAAAGTAAGCGGGAACCGTAATAATCGCCTCGTCAATCTTTTCTCCCAACTTATCCTCCGCGTCAGCCTTGAGTTTCCGAAGCACCATGGCTGAAATCTCAGCCGGCTTATACCACTTCTCCCCCATTTTTACCTCAACACCGCCATCTTGAGCTTCTTTAATCTCATATGAGAGGAAGCGTTTTGTATTCTGTATTTCCTTGTCAGAAAATCTCCGCCCAATAAGCCGCTTTGCAACCGAAATGGTGAATTTTGGATTTGTTACCTGCTGGCGTCTTGCCTGCACTCCCACAAGAATTTCTCCATTTTTTGCAAGAGCCGCAACGCTTGGGGTTGTGCGGGACCCCTCTTTATTTTCAATAATCCTGGACTCCCCTCCCTCCATAACAGCCATGGCGGAAAAGGTGGTTCCTAAGTCAATGCCAAGTATTTTTCCCATAGGTTTTGTTTATTACATTACTCTTCTTTATACTGCGCAACCAGCACTCTGGCAGGACGAATAACACTCTCTGAATACCGGTATCCTTTCTCCGCAACACGGACAATTGTTCCCGGTGGAGCATGTACTCCTTCAACTTCTCCAATTGCTTCGTGGAGCGCGGGATTAAAGGACTCCCCTTCTGCTGGCGCAATTTCCTGAATTCCACACAAGGCCAACGCGCTCCGCAACTGGGACTGAATTTGAGAGAGCCCCAAACTCATATCTTTGTTTGAATCGTAAGAAACTTGCAGGGCGCGCTCAAGACTATCAAGAACCGGAAGAAGCCGCTGGAGAATATCTTTCTTTGCTCGTAGCTCCACATCTTGCCTGCGGGAACTCTCGCCCTTTTTGTAATTCTCAAAATCTGCCTGCGTTCTCTTCCAGTTATTCATACACTCATAAAGCTCAGCCTCCAACTTTTGGGAATCCGGCTTCTCATTTGTTTTTTCTTTTTGCTTCATAGCAAAGATCGTATAAGACGAATATTTTTTGTGTACGCCATGCGCGTGGGACCAACAATGGCAACCAGCCCTTCTCTTCCGTAACGCAGAGATGTTCCCATCACCACGCTCAGTCGGTGAGAACTGCTAAACGGATTCTCTTGCCCAATGTACACCGAGAACTCTCCGTCTTGAAGCACATTCTCAACGCATTCTTCCATGTCTTTAACACAACGAATGAGGTCTGCAACATACTCCTGGTTGCGAAATTCCGGCTCCCGCAACACCTCTCCCCATCCTTCCTGCCAGAAAAGACGATGCTCTGTGGTGTACAACACAACAAGATTTGAGGTTTCTCGAGAAAGAAATTTTGCAAGAGATCGAAACAACTGAACACCTTCTTCAGAAAACGAAGTATCTCGTGACTCTGCTGTATTTGCCATTAATGGAGACGCACGCTTCTGCTCTAGCTCCAAGACATGGTCTACAAACATTCGGTATCCGCGCTCCGTTGGAACTCTCCCTGCCGAAGTATGCGGCTGAAAGATAAGTCCCTGATCGGCAAGCTCCCTCATCTCATTCCGAATAGTAGCCGGAGACACGCTGATTCTGCTCCTCTGCTCCACGTACTGGGAACTTACGGGTTCGGCGGTCTTAATGTACGAAGATACAATATGGGTGAGAATATGGAGCTGTCGTTCCGTTATCTCTGTCATGGTCTTAAGTATATCCCATTTTGTATTAGCAGTCAACCCGTCCGTCTGCTAATACCTCTCTTATTTTGAGTCTCTATACCGTAGGTATGCCTGGCTTCCAAATTGAAGATCAATGTACTCCAAGTGAGGTCTGCGTTCCTGTTTAATATGATCTTCCAGTACAGCGGCAAGCTTTGTTCCTTGCCAGGAGGTGTTTCCATTCAGATCCATAATAACGCTCCACCCTTCTGTTGTTACCTGCTCTATGCGGCCTTCCTCCGTAACAATATGATGAACGGAAACGCCCGGAGCAAGCGCGCGGAAAACAATTTCCGCCTCTTCCATTGCCTGGAGAATACGGGAAAGCTTTTCAGACGATATAACACTATCCCCTATCATAGCTTTTGTTGCACTATCATTTCCCGTTAAAAAAAGTATGCTTGCATCTTCTTCTCTAGATTCGCGAAATGCTTTTCCTGTTCTATCCAGAACAACACACTCCTCATATTGCTCTCCTTGGCACCACAAAACAACACTTTCCCGCTCTTGCAAGAGCATAGAGAGTTTCCGTGGGAGATGCCTTTGAACCTTCGCGGAGAGAAGTGCCGGATACCGGCTTTCAAGCTCCTGCTCCAGAGAATTGAGAGGAACGGAAAATATGCTTGCCGTTGAAAACCAAAGAACTTTCCGAGAGAGCATTTCGCTTGCGATACCTCGCGCCTCATGCTCTGAGATTTCTTGAAGGTCTCCTTGTACTTCAATGGTGTCTACCGCAAATAGAGAAGAGAGGAATAGAACATACAGAACAACAAGAACCATGACGGTGCCTGCAATACCAATCCAAAACCATGTACGCCTCCATAGAGTAGACCAAAAAGACGGTTTTTTTCGCCGAACCGTGAGTGGTGAGTTTGGTCGAACCACTTTCCTTAGCCTCTCCCTCATTGCTTTTCAATAACACTCTTTCCTACAAACTTTTGAAGAATCTCCGGTACCGTAATGCTACCATCTTCCTGTTGGTAGTTTTCCATAATAGCAATGAGCGTTCTCCCAATAGGAAACCCGGTGGCATTGAGCATATGAACAAATTCCAGCTTGCCATCTTTTTTCTTCATGCGAATATTTAGGCGTCTTGATTGAAAGTCCGTGGTATTGGATGCCGAACTCACTTCGCGGTACCTTCCCTGACCCGGGAGCCATGCTTCAATATCAATCGTAGAAACAGCGGGGCGAGACATATCTCCCGCGGCAAGTTGCATCACCTGGTATGGAATACCAAGCGCCCGCCACAGATCCTCTTCAAAATTGAGCAGGAACCCATGTTCTTCACGGGATTTTTCAGGATGGCAGAAACTAAAGAGCTCTACTTTATCAAACTGATGAACTCTCAAGATACCACGCGTATCTTTTCCATATGAACCAGCCTCTTCTCGAAAGCATGTTGAAAAGGCAATGTAGCGCCGCGGAAGTTCTTTTTCTTCAAAAACCTCGTCGGCATGCATAGGACCTACCGCCTGCTCAGCCGTTCCAACAAGAAACAGCCCGTTTTTCTCAAGGTAGTAACGCTCCGCCAAGTCTTCCGGCGTATCCACATACCCCATCTTTTGCATCATTTCTGCTCTAATAAGAACAGGTGGAGAAATTGGCGTAAATCCTGATCTTATTCCCATATCCATCACATACCGTATGAGGGCAAGCTCAAGCAGAACCGCGTCATTCTTGAGATATGCAAAGCGAGATCCCGAAACCTTTGCCGCCCGCTCAACGTCAAGGATGCCGAGTTGTTCGCCAAGCTGAAAGTGGTCTTTTGGCTCAAACGCAAACACGGGCTTCTCCCCCACCTGACGGATAACCTGGTTCTGATCTTCTCCACCTTCCGGCACATCATCTTGCGGAATATTTGGGAACCGCGTCATCACCAACTTCAAAGATTCTTCCAGCTCTTTGAGAATTTCTTCTTGGGCGCGAGTTTCTTCTTTGAGCTTTTTTCCTTCCTCAATTTTCTGATTGCGATCTTCGCCCGAACTTGCTTGCACCTCCTCGGACAGCATGTTCTGTTTTGCCCTTAGCTCTTCTACTTGGAGTAGAACTACCTTTCTCCGATCATCCAGCTCAATGAGTTGCGCGGTATCAAGCGCAACCCCGCGCTTTTTGAGCGCTGTAGCCACGTATTCCGGATTCTCCCGTATACTTTTTATATCAATCATATAGTATGGTTAATCTCTTTCTCTTGGCTTCATGGTGGGAAACAGCGTGACTTCCCGCAGGCTGTGCGAATTGGTTAAAAGGGCAACAAGCCGGTCTATTCCCATGCCAAACCCGGCCGTGGGAGGCATGCCGTATTCCAAAGCCTCAAGAAAGTCTTCATCCATGCGCTGAGCATCTTCCAATCCCTCTTTAAACAAAGACTCCTGCTCCTCAAACGCCTTTCGCTGAGCCATAGGATCATTTTGCTCCGTATACGCTTTAACCAACTCCCACCCTCCCCCAACTAGAAGCTGAACCGTTTCGGCTTCCTTGGGATTTTCCTTTCGCGCTTTTGCCAAAGGAAACATCTCTGAAGGATGATGAATAACAAATTGAGGTTCCCACAGGTGAGGACGAATAACCTTCTTATATATCATGTCCATAATTCTCCCCTTGCTTAATGTACTTTCGGTCTCAATTCCCATTTCTTGAGCCTTGGCAAGAAGGGTATCTCTGTTCATGCTCTCAATATCAATATCTGCGTACTTGCGAAAGAGTTCGGCGTACTCTACTCGAGGCCAGGGAGGAGTAAAATCAATTTCTTTTCCCGCATACTCGATTTTTTGCGTTCCATGCGCAAGCTCCACCACAAAAGCAATGAGCTGTTCAGTGAGCTTCATCATATCCTTGTAGTCGGCATACGCCCAGTAGAACTCCAGCATGGTAAAGTCCGGACTATGCTGGCGATCCACCCCTTCATTTCGAAATACTCGCCCCATTTCATACACCTTCTCAAATCCCCCAACCATAAGACGCTTCAAAGGAAGTTCCAAGGAAATGCGCAAAAACATGTCCAAGTCAAACGCGTTGATATGCGTTACAAACGGTTCAGCTTCAGCCCCGCCATAGATACTTTGGAGCACGGGTGTTTCCACCTCCATAAATCCTTCTTTTGCAAGAAAATCTCGAATCGCTTTCATAATCACAGATCTTTTCTCAAATACCTCTTTTGTTTCTTTGTTAAAGAGAAGATCAAGGTACCGCTTGCGATAGCGCTCCTCCACATCCTGCAGACCATGCCACTTGTCCGGAAGTGGAAGGAGAGATTTTGCCAACACGGTATAGTCGGCAACATCAATGGTCTGTTCTCCTTTTTTTGTTTCAAACATGGTGCCCCGCACTTGTATAAAATCTCCCACATCCACCGCCCCCAAAAAGAGCTCAAAGGAGGCCTCTCCAACATGATTTTTTCGGAGGTACGCCTGAAGTGTTCCCGTTCCGTCTTCTATATGAAAAAACAAGGAACCTCCATGCTCTCGAAGGGACCTAACTCTTCCTAAAACGGTAATTTCTTCTCCACTCTGGGAAAGACTAGAGAACGTCTCCAGCACGCCCTTTGTGGTATGCGTACGCTTCACGGAGCTTGGATACCCTTGCATGCCCGCCTTTTCCAGGCGCTCAAGCTTTTTGATCCGCTCTTCCCGTATATCTTCAATAGTTGCCATGGTATGGAGATTGTAGCTGATTTTTTCTGTTCTGAAAAGACTCTGTTACGGGGAGAATAAACGCCCCGCGTTGGAGATAATTTCTTTCCACATCTTGAGCCAGTCCGTAATGCCCCGAATGAATCCTCGCTTCTTTGACTTGGTCATATGGGAAAGTCCGGGAAGCGCGGTTGCCACAATCTTTTTCTTCATTCGCCGGGCAGTCACCGTAACAGCCACCTCCACAAGATACCCCTGCATGGCCTCCCGATCCACCGCCTCCCATATTTCTCGCTTGAGAATACGGAAACCGCTTATGGGGCCTCCCGAATACCTGCTTAAGCTGTTTACTAGCGAGTTGCCCCGGTCAATAGATCCCACAGCCATGTCAGCTTCTTCTTGCTCCATAAGCTTTATGAGGGCAGAAACATGCCCTTGAGAAAGAGAGAAGAGGTCCGCATCAGCAAACAAAAGCAAGGGGGCTTTGGTAAGTTCAACACCGCGCGCCAACGCCTCTCCTTTTCCCAAGTTTACTGGCAAACAAACAACGCGAGCTCCTCCAGCTCGCGCTCTCTCTGCTGTTCTGTCTTCTGATCCGTCATCAACAACAAGAACTTCCGCAATGCTTCCGTGCCCCAAGAGCACGGAGGTAACATGTTGAATTGTTTTTTCTTCGTTAAACGCGGGAATAATCGCGGCAATCTTCTGCATACCTTAGTATAGCAGAAATGAAGCTATGAGATACTCTTGAGCAGATACTCTGCCACTCCCCCGGGAGTTTCCACCGTAACCTTCTCTCCTTTTTTCTTTCCCAAGAGAGCAAGTCCCAAAGGAGATTCGGCCGAAAGCTTTCCCTCCAGAGGATTTGCTTCTTGGGGACCTGTAATGGTAAACACGGAAGATTCTTTTCCTTCTACCAATGTTACGGTAGAACCAATGGCAACTTTCTCGCTTTGAGATGTCTGCTCCACCACCTCTGAATTTTTAAGCATGTGCTCTATTTCAGCAACGCGTGCCTCAACAAGCCCCTGCTCTTCTTTGGTGTTGGAGTAGTCAAAGTTTTCTGAAAGATCGCCAAATGCAATTGCCTTCTGCAGGCGCTCAGCCAACTCCTTTCTCTTTGTTGTTTTGAGATACTCAAGCTCTTCTCTGAGCTTTTGCTCTCCTTCTTTTGTGATGTATCGTATCATAAATATATTTTGATTTTGCTTCCCTTTGTACTCTTTTTTTGCCCTTGTGTCAACAAAAACCGGCTTGGGGCTGTGGGCGCAACAGAGGAGAATGTTGTTGTACCCCCAGCCCCAAACCGACAAATGCTTGTGTATCAAAAGTGAACCAATCTCTCCGTTGAATTCTCGTTTTGGTTTGCCAAAACAAGAACTCAGTTGAGAGGAGAAGTGTGAGTTGAAAGCAGGGTGCGACCTGACTCTAACCACATTTCTCCTATTTGCTTGCCCCTAGGAGGGGCTTGTTGGTGTCCCTACTTTTGGTAGGGACACCGTCCGTTCCATTCAGGAGGCAGATCCTCCTGACAGGATCGGATCGAATCGGCGGGACGGGGATCATCGCTGTACAGAGTACAGCGATCCCCGTTGCACCGCGGTTGCCGCGGTTGAGGGGGAACGAGTGATTCACGTGATTCGGTGGCCATATGGGCCACCTCCTTCCCCGACCGGGCGAATATTTTGGAATGCCCAGGCCGGCAGAAAAAGAGAAAAACGATTGAGCAATATCAGCCAAGATACAAAATATGGGGCTGTATTGCTGTGCAAACAGATACTTCTCTCCTTCTGCCGACCCGAGCGGTGTGTGATGTAAAAGAACTTCAATCTCTGTTTTCGCTCTTTTGAGCTCATCAGCTCGGACCTCCCGTAAAGCGGGACCCCGTCCCACCACGGGACAGGTACATCCGAGAAACAGAGGAGAAGTGTGAGTTGAAAGCAGGGTGCGACCTGACTCTAACCACATTTCTCCTATTTGTTGACCCCGGTGGAGGGGCTTAGTTTACGCCGAGGCGAAAGAGGTCATGACACACGATGGACGCGGATCACATGCTTGTCGCTGACGCCGGCGTTAATGCCGACTTTGTACGCCGAGGCGTACGCGACCAACTCCAGGCGCTCTCCCACCTGGAGGGCGTCGAGCAGTGGGGTCCACTGCTCCGTCAACGCCTCGACGTTCTTGTCGCTCATGCGCCCTTTGGCGCAAGAGCGAGCGTTTTCGGCCGCAATTGCGGCCAGATGCTCGGCATCACTCGGGGCCACGGTCTGAATCTGGCCACCATAGCGACTAACCTCAAATAAATGCATGATATCCTCCTTCTGCCCGGATAACGTTCCGGGCCAACATATTTGTCCACAGAAGACCTTTGCAAGATCAACTGCCTCCTGTGGAACAAGGAACCAACAATATACATTGTCTTCTCCTTGCTCCGCAGGATGGATGATATAAAAGGTACTACTGCTCTATTCAGAACAAGCAAACTCTCCTGTTTAAGGAGAGTTTGCGTCCATTTTCTCTTTATTGGCGCCGGTCTCTCCCCAAACCGGCGCCATCCATATGCTTGATTGTTAAGGGCATTATATCACACTTTCCAGATTTGTCAAGCCCTTTCATTCCCTGTGAAAATCCACTACGTCAATGAACTTTCACAGGGAGAGCAGAGAGTAGAAAATAATTCGTGCAGTTTTATTTTCTCTCTCTGCTCTTTGTCACACAATAGCGGCGAGTGACGCGCCGAGGAGCTTCTCGGCAACCTGCCGAGCAAGCTCCTCCAAAGCAGAACCTTCCATGTCCTCCGGCCGGACAAGAAAGTCTGCCTTGGCAAACCCCTTGGCCGGGTCGGTAGTCAAGTCGAGTGTTACCACTCGACCCTGCCACTCAACCCAGCCATCCACACCATGGTACCGATCGGCGGGGCTGCCGACCGCAGTGTACAGACGGAGCTGGAACCAATCTTCCAGCTCCAGCGCCATACACACCGTGGCGTGGAGATCGGAGGCCATCCGTGGGCCAGGATCGGCCGGATCCCACGGCTGGCACTCCCTCACCAGAGCCAGGGCCTGCCTGTATGGCAGGTACTCCTGGCTCTGGCGCCAGACGCACTCTCCGAGCACCTCGTGCTCAAAGAGCCTTCCAGTGTAACCGTTGCCCACGAACTTACCTCCTTTCAAATCAAATTTTGTAGTGATCTGGGAATAGTATATCACAAATATAAAGAAAAGTCAAGCCCCCTTGAGGACCTGACTATACGCTATTGCCGCGTATTTTTTGGAGGCCAAAGAATCTTTACAAC
The DNA here is from genome assembly GCA_030699255.1 of bacterium. Taxonomy (GTDB): domain Bacteria; phylum Patescibacteriota; class Minisyncoccia; order Minisyncoccales; family UBA10102; genus JAUYJR01. The sequence goes on from JAUYJR010000052.1 coordinate 11,645, forward strand.
GCATCCTTTCTCCCCTATTGGGGAGCATTTTGGACAGTCAGCACCAAACACTGCTGTGGCACCAACTGCTCCTTTTCCCATCCTCTCCCGCAACTCCTCCTTTCTTTTGTTACTGAGGAGCTGTGCAAATCTCTCCCATTCCACGGAGTACTCTCCGCATATGGGACACTGAAAGGTAAAGATGCCCTGCAAGATACCAGCTCCTTTCTCTACAACATGTCTACAACCGTTTTTCCTGGAGCCGAGAGGTATTATACATATTATTAAAACTGTGTCAAGGACTCGTACGAGAGAAGTATTTCTGAAAAACCTCCCGTACTACGGGGAGTGCTCCCACCTGCCCTTCTAATATATCTTCCGTAACGATAACAAAGACAATTTCAGGATCCTCATAGGGAGCAAAGGCAACCGTCCACGCATAGAGATAGTCTCTCCCCTGCCCGTCTGTTCTACCTGTTTGGGCTGTTCCCGTTTTTGCCGCAACCTGCACCGAAAGAGAATTCAGCCAGCCTTGAGCTGATCCCTGAGTTACCGTCTGGCGCATCCCTTGTTGCACCGTTTCTATATAGATTTGTGTTCCAATATTATCTTGAATAATTTCAGGCTCTATCTCTTTACTCTCTTTTGTCTCGCTGTCTATGACCTCAGCAACAAACCGAGGACGATATATGGTTCCTCCATTTGCAATACCAACAAATGCCGAGGCAATCTGCAAGGGCGTTGCGGCAAACGCGCCCTGCCCAATAGAGAGGTGGTACGTACTCCCCAATCTCCAATTTTCGTCAATGGTTGGCAAGGTGCCCCTCCCCTCTCCTGCAATATCAATGCCAGTTTTCTCCCCCAATCCAAATAATTTGTAGTATTCAAGAATCTTTGTGGGACCCAGTCCTTTTTGATCTTCAAATCCGCCACCCACAATGTAGAAGAATGTGTTAACAGAGTCCGCAATAGCGCGCTTCACATCGCTCCATCCATGGTATTTATGATCTCGGAAACACTCATCTTGTTCGGCAAATTTGTTCCATATACAGATTTGTTCCGGAGAATAGATGCGCGTTGCAGGCGTAATAATACCTTCTTCAAGCGCGGCAAGAGCAATAATGGGTTTCATAACAGATCCTGTTGGAAACCCAATTCCTCCCATTGCGCGGTTAAATAGCGGATTAAGAGGATTTGCAATGAACAAACTCCATTCCTGCTTTGTAACATTTTTGGAAAACATAGAAGGATCAAAGCTTGGTACGCTTACCATACCAAGCACTCCTCCTGTTTTTGGATCTAGTGCTACAGCCGACGCTTTCTTTGCTCCCGTCACCTGTAAGACATGTTCAATGGCCTCCCTTATATCTTTCTGGAGCTGAAGATCAAGATACAGCACCAGACTACTACCCGCAACGGGAAGAACTCTCTCTTCGCTCCGAACGATGGTTCCTCGTGCATCTCTTGTAAATACCTCCATGCCAGGAATTCCTCTAAGTATTGTTTCATACGACTGCTCAATGCCCATCTTGCCAATTCGATCGGTAACAGAGTAGCCTTTCAGATTCTTTAGCTCTTCTTGAGAAATTTTTGCCGTATACCCTATTACATGAGCTAAAAGATCTCCCGCCACGTACTCTCGGAAGGTGCTTGAACGCAGTTCACAGCCTTGAAGCCGATCAGCTCTTGCTTGGGCTGTAACAAGCTCTTCGTGAGAAAGATTATGAATAACCACCATGAGAGGATCTTCGGTTTCATAAAATTCCGTAAGAAGCTCATCAAATGGACGATTCGCAATTACGGAGAGTTCTTTAAAGAGCTCCTCTTTTGAGTTACGGGCTCCCGGAACATCTCGCTTGTCGCACACCAGATCAAATGCCTGGCGGTTTCGCACCAGCTGAGTCATGGAGCGATCGTATAAAACTCCGCGATCAGCCAGCACAGAAACTCTTCTCAATGTATTATTCTCGGCAAGCGTTGCAAGCTCTTTGTGAGAAACAATCTGCAACGCAAACACGCGCACGCCAAAGAGAAGCACAATGAGGAGAAAGAAGCAGTACAAGAGGAGAAATATTGTTCGAGAGAGCGGAGATTCCAGCTTCTTGTCTTGTTCTCCGTTCTCATGCAGAATATCGTGCGGTTCAATATCCTGCATTCCTCCGCGCCTGATTGTTCTATGAGAAGATTGAAAAGGAGGAAAGTCGAACATATTTGCGTATAAAAAATCTTATACCTAACACCAAGGCAAGCAGAACACCTATCCATATGCCAAAAAACGATGAGGAAAAAGTATCAAGAATAACTCCTCCCGCAAGCGCCGCAATAATGTCCGTGGGATACCGTTCATCGGAAAAAAGCGCAATCCCCAGCACAAGCAAAAGAACAAGATTTGGCGTTACCCCATAGATGGGAAAGTGAGCAAAGAAACTTGACTGAACAAGAAATGCTACACACAGAAGTATTGTTATTCCAATACCGGTTTTTAGCATACGCTATTCCACAACAAGAAACAGAAGTTCCAGCGAACGTGGAGAGAAGGTCAAATCAATATGGGCCCGCTGAAAAGACTCCACATCAACTTGCTGTGTTTCTCTTACCACGCCAATAAAAAGATTTGGAGGAAGAACACTCCCAATACGATTTGTTACAATAATGTCTCCGGTTTCAATGAGCGCGTCGGGAGGAAGAAACTCCATGCTTGCTCTCCCCTGCCCCGCACCTTGTACAACTCCCATAACATTTTTTTCCGCAATCCTTGTATCATACGCAAAGTCTTTATGGGAAGGCAGAAGTATTGTGGAGGCATGAGGGAAAGCTTCCTTCACCACTCCCACAAATACCCTCCCCGATGTTATTACGGACATACCCGCGTGAACCCCCTCTTCTCTCCCCTGCCCAATAAGAATCATATCTCCTCCCGGGACAATTCCAATCATATCAACCCTCTGGAGACGAAAATCCTCAGGGAGTCCGTTCCCAATAGATTGAAGAAGAAGCTCATATTCTCGCTTAATATCTTGCAGAGAGAGAAGCTCCGAAATGAGAAGTGATTGCTCGTCTCTTAAGTATTGAGCCTCCTTGCTGAGAGCAGAAGGATAGAGAATTCCTTCTGAAAATTGAGCAACAGAAGCTCCGGATTTCCAGAGAAGTGACTGCAAGGGCAAGGAGGCTCGAAAGGTAACCTCTCGTACCTTTGCAAAAAACATATTTCCTCCAATGAGTAAAAAAAGAAGAGCTAATCCCACACCAATTCCATATTTTTTTAAGAAAATAAATCTCGTAGACATTATCGTAGTATAGGGCAGAGAGAGAAGTGAATCAACCCCCGCACAAAGCAAAAAACAGACCACATTATATTGGTCTGTTTTTTGAGATCAAAGTCTTTGTAAGGCGACTACCTACTCTCGCCCATAAGGACTACCATCGGCCTTGGAGGATTTCACTTCCGTGTTCGGGATGGGAACGGGTGGAGCACCTCCAGTATAGTCGCCTTACATAAACTTCGATCGTATGCTCAAATTTTGTGCAGGGCATGCTTCCATGTGCCTGAGAAACTTATGAGCGTAGTGGGCGTAAATTGCCAGCCAAGTACATTGCAAAGACCATTAGTACTCCTCAGCTTAACTCGTTGCCGAGCTTCCACTTAGAGCCTATCAACCTCGTCTTCTTCGAGGGGTCTTTGAGGATTAATCTTAAGGTAGGCTTCGCGCTTATATGCCTTCAGCGCTTATCCCTTCCCAACTTAGCTACCCAGCGATGCTCCGGGCGGAACAACTGGTACACCAGAGGTTGGTTCGTTCCGGTCCTCTCGTACTAAGAACGACTCCTTTCAATCCTCAGCGCCTGCGGTAGATAGGGACCAACCTGTCTCACGACGGTCTGAACCCAGCTCACGTACCACTTTAATTGGCGAACAACCAAACCCTTGGGAGCTGCTTCACCCCCAGGATGTGATGAGCCGACATCGCCTGTCGACATTTTTCTTCCGTTACCAGAAGGATCGGACTATATCTTCACCCCACAATCACTTTGCGACTAAGGGGGTCGGCGTGTTATACAGATTTTAGCTCTGTATAAGGAACATATTGTTAATGTTCACAAGTCTCTACGGGGCTATAAATCAATTTGTATTTCATGGATGGAATCAGGAGATCTCCGATTAAATTTTTCAGAGTCGGTATAGAAGACTTGATAAATCTTATACGATAGTATTCTTTGTCGCGATTCAACCTTGCCTCTAATCCTATTTTACAAAGAAGTCGTATAAGTCTAAGTTGGTCCTCAATGCCGAACTGTTGCGTATTCAGGTATATATCTGAATCTCTGCACCTACTTCCATCATCCATAAACCATATGCTTACAACATGGGGATCGAGCCGAAGTTCTGTTGGAATAACTTTTTTGCCATTGCGATAAAATCGCCGGTATAATTCGGTTATTTCCGGATGTTGGCGGGTATAAAAACGGTATGCGACTCTTTGGCCGTTTCCATTTCGCATCTTTGGTCCCGAAACACAGATACTTCGCAGTATGCTGAATTTCCAATCAACATACTCTTTTGCCCGAAACATATGATTTACTTCCAGAAAAGCATCCTTTCTTCCCGGCATGATCCGGAGGTATCCATCACCAAGGATCGAACCGAGAATTGTAGATGTCTGTAATTGAGTTAAGCTTCCCACGGCATTGTCCATAGATATGGGTACATTATACCATATGGAGTTCACCGTTATAAGCCGATTTTTGTTTTTCTTCGAATCTCTATTTCTCTCGAAGAACAGGTATGACATTACTGCCATAGCACCCCGATTATAAATTTATAACTTATGGTTAAGGTGCCGAACAGGGCCGTAGATATGGACTCGCGGGCCCTACTAGCCTGTTATCCCCGGGGTAGCTTTTATCTGATGATCTCCGCGTGTCCCACAAGAACACGTCGGTTCACTAAGTTCTGGTTTCCCAACTGCTCGACATATCCGTCTCGCAGTAAAGCTGGCTTTTGCCTTTACACTATCACTCCGATTTCCATCCGGAGCTAGCCAACCTTTAAACGCCTCCGCTACTTTTTAGGAGGCAAGCACCCCACCTAAACTACCAACCACTCACTGTCCCCCGTTTTACGAGGTTAGTCTTACCCACAATCCAGACGGGTGTTTCATTGGCGACTCCATTCGCCCCGAAAGGCGAACTTCAAAGTCTCCCCGCTACGCTACGCAGAAAAGCAAACAAGACAATAAGAAGATATAGTAAAGCTCCCGGGGTCTTTCCGTCTAGCCGCAGGTAGGGGGCATCTTTACCCCCATTGCATTTTCACCGAGCTGCTCCTGGAGACAGTTCCCCGGTCGTGACGCCATTCATGCGGGCCTGAATTTACCAGGCAAGGGAATACGCTACTTTAACACGGTTATAGTTACCGCGGACGTTCACTGGGGCTTCACTCACTCAGCAACACACGGCAAGCCGCATGAAACCGGCAAGCTTAACACTCCAGCACTGGTCAGGCGTCAGCCTCTATACATCCTCTTACGAGTTAGCAGAGACCTGTGTTTTTGGTAAACAGTCGCCGGGAAATCGTTTGCTGCGGCCCATCTTGCGATGGGCGGGTCTTATTCCGAAGGTACGACCACTAATTTGCCGAGTTCCTTCAGGAGCTTTCACTCGTTCACCTAGGCACGTTTATGCCTACCCACCTGTGTCGGTTTGCGGTACGGACTCACCAAACTCATATTCTTGGAGATTTTCTGGGAAGAATGCTCACCTGGATTCCGCCTCCCGAAGGAAGCAGTCTTCGCGCTGCTTGCGCTCCCGAAGGAGAACTTACAGAACGAACAGAAATCCAATAATCCGCCCAGGCTACTATTCTCCGTTATCCAAGAAAGCATTTGGCGAGGGGCCGGAATATTAACCGGCTGTCCATCCCGAATATCCGTTCGGATATCCGGTTAGGCCCGCCTAACCCTTGGGTGATCACCATTGCCAAGGAAACCTCGGGTTTTCGGTGGGAGGGGCTTTCACCCTCCTTGCGGTTACTCATGCCAACATTCTCACTCCCATCGCTCCACTCCACCTTCCGATGAAGCTTCTGCGCAATAGGGA
>JAUYJR010000064.1 GCA_030699255.1 bacterium
CTCCGGCGTTGGTGGCCTGCAAGGTAAAGACCTTGTCTCCTGCTGCGTTAGAAGCCATGACAAAAGAGGTGGTGTCTCCAGACTGCAAGGCAAAGGTGGAAGACAAGGTTGCTGCTCCCGTGGTTCCTGTCAGAGAGAAGGGCCCTGAAGCTTGGGTGAAGCCCGTGATGTTTTCCATGGCTCCGGCATTGGTGAGTCGAGATGTTCCATTGGTTGAGAGACCTGCGGTTAGGAGATTGAGCTAGCCAGTAATGTCAGCTCCCCCCAGAGAGACGGTGAGCTTGTCTGCCAAGGTGAGTCCTCCGGTTGCAGTGAAGTCTGTTCCCGCGTCCCCAATGTTGAGAACGAGGTTTGTCTGCATGTCCAGATCCCCGGAGAGCGATGTTGCTCCCGCGTTCAGAGAGGCAAAGGTTGCAACTCCTCCTGAGCTGATGCTCCAGTTGGCAGAAGGTAAGATCTCAATGAGTCCTTCCCCTACTCCGGCGTTGGTGGCCTGCAAGGTAAGTGTTTTGTTAGCTGCATCATTTGCGGCAAGTGTCCAACTTGAATCATCGGACCCCGCAAGTGCTAACGTTCCCACAGCATTAAGTGTTACGGCTCCCGTGGCGTCAAAAATTGTTGCTCCCGTATTGTCCACCGTCACGCTCAGGTAGTTGTTTGTGTCGTACCCAAGTCTCAGCTGTTCTGTTGTTGCAATAGCGTGAAGGGTTGTAGCGGGAACCAATGTTCCAATTCCCAGTCTCTTTGTTGTGTTGTTCCAGAAGAAATTGTCGTTGTCCTGCGCAAGAGTTCCCGATGATCCTGAGAAAATAACAGATCCTTCAGTGAAACCTGATGGAGTAATAGTTCCCGCAATGGTGGTAGCAACAATGTTTGTTGTATAGAGGTTTGCCCATCTTTTTGAAGCTGATCCAAGATCTCTCGTGTTGTCAGCTTCAGGCCCCACATTGCCTGCCACTTCAAGTTTGAACGTTGTGGGACCAGCAATACCAATCCCCACTCTGCTGTTCTGTGTGTCAAAGGAGAGGAGATTGGATCCAATATTGAGTGCGTTCACGGTGGCTCCTGGAAGCGTCCAGGTGGAAGCTGTTCCAGAAGTAAGGTTCAGTTCTTCGGTGGAGCTCAATGCAAGCGCTCCCGATCCCGCAATGGAGTTTGCGTTTATAGTAATGCTATTTCCAATTACCGCAGACGTTCCAACGTACACCGTACGGGGACGATTTGCGGCATCGGCCCCAATGTCATAAGTGTTGTCGGGACTGAATAGGAGATGATTTTTCAGTGTGGTAAGTCCTTCAATAGTTGTGGTGCCAACAATGTTAACGTTGCCTTCAATGTCCGCATCACCCGAAAGTGTAAGACTCTCAGCAGAAACAGACGTACCGGAAAGAGCTCCTATTATAGTAACCGAACTCTGAAATGCCGCGGCTCCTTTAAAGGTTGATGTTGTACCAACGCTCAATGATCCTCCTGTACTCATGCCCAGTCGAAACGCTCCAATACGTCCCGCAATATCCTCCGCCTGCACATATCCCAATTGAGAAGTTCCCGAAACCTGGAGTTCACTTGTTGTTGTCTTGCCTTGCACGTACAACGTGCTTCCAAGAATTGTGCTCTTGTCAACCGTTAGGGAATTTCTCAAAGATACTGCATCGGTAAATTCAGCTCCTCCGTGAACAAGTAATCCCCCATGGACAAGCAAGCCCCCATGAGCGGTAAGCAGTTTTTTAACATCCATAGCATTCTCAGCATGCACGGCATCTTGAACAAATAGCGTTCCCTCCAAACGGGTTGGCCCGCGCGTAGTAAAGGGTCCTGAAAGAACGGTTTCTCCCGCAACGGTAAATCGTTCTTGCACATGAGCTCCCGCTCGTAGCTCAACCGGAACTGTTGCAAAATTTCCGTTTGCCACAACAAAGTCCAGCGTGATTTCTCCCTTGCGAACCCCATCCAAAAATTCTGCTGAAAGATTTTGTACGGTGGTTTGCGAATCAACTTCAAGCGGAGAAACACCGTTAGGCACCTGAGACATTAACTGCCCACGCGTTTTCACATGTCCGTAAATGCTTATGGCTCCGGTTTCATCCAGAAGAAGAAGATCGTTTGCGTGTGTGCCGGGAAAAGCTCCTTGCACCGAGTCTGCATTCTTCAGCATATTATACGCTCCAAACGCAACGCGTTCTCCAAAACTAATAACGTGTCCACCAAACAAGGTAACAGCCAACACCGAAAGCACAAGAGCCACCGCTATGGGAAGGGGGGCATTAATAAGGTGGCGCGAAGGAATCTTGTTGATAATATTTTCAGCAACAATGGTAACCTGCGGCACCCTAATAACAACATCTTCTTCCCCTGTTGGTTTTTTTGGTACACGAACGTTTGAAACAACCGGATCACTGCTTGCCGGCTGAGGCTTCTCCTCTTGAGGTTCTTCTTCGTAGCTCACATGCCCATTTCCGTTGCCGTTGCCATTGCCTTGCCGCTCCTCATATTCTTTAATAGCGGCGGGGGTTGTGTGCCACGCATCTCCAATCTTTATTGCTCTAAGCTTTCCTCTTCGAGCAAGCAGTGAGAGGTATTCAGGAGAATACCTTGAGTCTTTTCCCGCCTCTGATATGGGAGTGTATGGATGATCTCCATTGCGCTTCACCTTGCTGTTAATATACTCCTGAATGGATTGTTCCGTGGAATACCATACCCCATTGATCTTTTTTGCATTTATAACTCCCCTGCGAGCAAGCAGGCTTAAATACTCCTGTGAATATGGAAATTGCCCCTCAAGATCTAAGAGCTTCTTATATGATTCTAACTCCGGAGAGTATGTGGTCTTTTGCTCCTCCTCCATGTGGTATAATTTCGATGCCGATACGGGGCGATACAGTGCCGATATCTATCCGATTCCCTTTTATTTATCCATTATCGGGGTATAAAGAATCCTTGTCAATAGCTCTTTGCATAATTAAAAACTTAGCCTCGGCAAGCAACTTGCCGAGGCTAAGTTTTAGCTAAATTTTGACTAGAAAAGGGTGGGTTTTCTAGGAAGAATTCGAGGAAACACCTTGCCTATAATATAACTCCCAGGAACAGGCCCCCAAGCGCGAGAATCAGAGCTCTCAACCCTATTATCTCCAAGCACAAAGTACTCGTTTCCATCAAGGAGAATTTCCATTGTTCCGGGCGTCTTTCCAAACTCATCTCCTAAATCAAAGCTTTCCCCTCTTGCAGAACGAGTTACCAAACCATCTTCAATCTTTACAAGATCTCCGGGAAGCCCTACAACGCGCTTTACAAAAAACACCTTTGGATTTTCAATTGATCGGAATACCACAACATCTCCCACCTCAGGATCCCGCTTGTAGTATGTCACCTTTTCCACAACAATATACTGCCCTCCTAAAAGCGTGGGAGACATGCTGTTTCCTTCAACCCGAAACGGAAAAAGGAGAAACTGCCACATTAAGAATACCAATACAAGCACAATAAGAGATATTTTAATAATCTCCCAAAAGAACTTGAGCACAAAAGAAACGTTCTTCATGCAATAGATTCTTCTTCTCCTTTTCTTTTCCGATACTCTAGCGCCGCCTTGTAAATGATATCTTTGGTCTTTTCGGGATTTGGAATATCAAAGAACACAAAATCAGAAGCTGCTCCCGCGGCCTGTACTCGCAAATTGCCGTATCCAAACACCACAGGAAAGAATCCTTTGGATTGCGTAGAGATGTCTTGAATCCTATTGTGCATAATAGAGAGAACGGATCGGTTAAACAACCCGTGCAACTTTATTCGCACAGATCGCTTGTTTGTAATAAGCCAAATATCAAGAATGTAGTCAGTGAGAAAGTAGAACGCGGCAATCCAGAGAGATTGCAGCGCAATAACTAAAAGGAGGAGAAAAAGCTCAAACGGAATACCTACAAGATCAAACATCCAGAATAGGAAAAACGCGCCCAGTAAAACAATCTTTGCAAGAGCCAATCCCACCATCTGTATTGCCAACACAAACCAGTGACGTCGCCTTGTTAAAATAATTGTTTCTCCCGGAAGAAGAGGTAGGGACATATAAAAAAGTTACAAATTATCTCGCTTTGCGAGATCTGGCGAAGCCAGACAAATGACAAACATCAAAAGGTGGTAATAATAAATGCGCCGGCTCCCGTTAAGATACCAAGGCCAACAAGAAAGAGCAGTGGTATTGTATACTTATACAAGCTCCATGAAGGGCTAAACTTATAGAAGTGGTACCCCATAATAATCCAAAACACAACGCCAAACAGGGTTACAATAGCAAACGCCACAGTAAAGAACAGTGAGAGTATGGAGAAGAGATTATCCATGAATACTCATAATACCATAAAAGCAAGGAGTGTTGTTGCAATAAAGAGATACATGACAAGAGAAAGAATATCCTGAATGATAGTGGCAACAGGACCTGCCCCCACCGCGGGATCTTTGCCTATTACCCGCAGTATCTGAATAATACCCAGGGAAACCGGTATGCTTATCATGCCGGTAGAAAAGAGAGAGACCCCAAGCACTATGCCCACTAGTATATTCTGAGAAAGCAGTGAAACAATCAGAAAGAGGAGAGATCCAAGAATGAGGCAAATCCCCATTCCTACCAACAGCTCTCTTTTTACATACGCAGAGAAAGAAGTTACTCCAAGAAGCAACCCTCTCATATATAGAGTACCCGTTTGAGCTCCAATGGCGTTTGCCATGTACACAACAAGCGGAATAAATGAAGCAAGAATAAAGTGCTCTTTTAGGGGAGCTTCAAAGGCTGTAGCAATAAATGACGCCATCACCCCCCCACCCAACCCTACAAAGAGCCAAGGCAGGCGAGCTCCAATGAGAGCCGGCGCATGGGCTCGCAACATACGGGAGGCTATACTATGGACACCGGCTGACTTGAGTAAGTCTTCCATATGCTCAGCATGAAATACTTGAAAAAGAGCTGAGGGCGGAATGACTCCAAGAAAACGAGATGAGCTATCCACAACAGCAATGGTGTCTACACTTTTGCGCAATGCCATGAGGGCCGCTTCTTCTTGATCAACAAATCTCCCAACATGCGGCACTTCCCTATTCATAACATCTTCCAAAGAGGATTCCGCCGGAGCATGCAGAAGATAGGGAGCCGGAATCACGCCTCTGAGCATGTTATTTTTATCAACAATGTACGCGTACTGAAACACCGTGTACTCTTTGGCCCGGCGAATAAACTCCTCTTGCACAACTGAAACTTGCTCCCAATCAGAAAAAACGGGAACCTTTTCGGCAGGAATCATAATGCGCTCCGCAGTTTCCAATGACCGCATTTGTTCTTCTCTCTTCTTCATGCAATACAGTTTTTAATACAGTCCATATTCTGCTTGTCTGGACCCTTGCCGGTAAATCCCGGAACCTCAAGGATCCAGTCTTTCTTTTGCAGGGCTTTTACCTTTGCTAAATTTGAGAACCCTTCTTTTCCAATGTATCCCTCTCCAATGTTCTCGTGCCGATCATGCTGAGAGTTATATGCTGTTTTAGAATCATTTATATGCAGAACGGGAATATGCTCCCACCCAACCTCTCTGTCCCACAAGGCAACCCACTCCCGCACCATGTCAGGAGAGAATGAAGCAATGGTACCTGCTTCAAACGCATGCGCCGTATCTATGCAAACGCCAACACGATCTGAGTTTGCTCCGCGTAACAGCCACCCCAATTCTTCCGGCATGGCTCCAATTTTCTTTTTGCTTGCCGCGTTTTCCATAATCAACATGGTATCTCCCTGCACCTCCTCCAGCACACTCATTATTCCTTTTAAAGTCTTTTGCAACACGCCCTCCTTGTTGCCTCCCTGAAATGATCCCAGGTGAAAGATGAGGCCCTTTGCCTCAATCATATCAGCTATGCGAAGGTGGTCTATGAGACTCATAATGGATTTCTCATATATTGCGGGATCCGAGCTCCCAAGATTTACCAAATACGCCGCGTGCAGATAAACAGGATTTACAACATACTCTTGCCGCGCGGTCTTATATGCTTCAACAGCTTCCCTGCTTGGAACGCTGCTCTTCCATTGCCTTGGTGAAGATCCAAATATCTGCGCACAGTTAGCGCCAATAGACGAGGCGTTTTCAAACACCTTCCACAGTCCTCCCGCTACCGACACGTGAGCTCCAATATTCATAGACACAGTATACCAAATCTTTTGCAAAAGCCTAGCGCCCCTGCATTATGCGCGATACTTCTTCCGGAACAAAAGGATAATACAGGCCAGATGAAGTCTGAGAGAAAGAAGCAAACCTCATGGATGTTTCTGTACGCATCCGCTCTTGGCGATCTCCAAAAGTTTTTACGCTTTTTTCCAAGATCACCCCCGTCTCTCTATCAATACACAGAGAGACCAAGAGAGACATGTTCTTAACCTCTTCCTCATTGGGAACTCCCGGAAGAAGTACAGCCTTAGCGTTCACCATGTTGCCCAAAAATTCAGCACCAGCTCTTAGGGTGACAGGAATGCAGAGCCTGGCCTTTTCCTCATCTTCCGAATTAAAGGCATAGAGAAGGCGAGGCTCCCCTACCTCCCCCTCAATCATCTTTCCCTCAAGCAAGAGGAGAGCCGAGGATACTTCATCTCCCGAAAAAACCACAAGATTTTCTAGCGCGTTATTTTTCCGTTCACAAAAGACATTTGTTCCAAAACAGGAAACTACCTCTCCCTCTCGCACAAAGATATAAGAAGTATTGAGCGCGTTTCTTGCGACTTGGTCCATAAAAGGATGCACGCTGGTGCGGACAATGCCGTTTTGTTTTTCTGTTACCAGAACAACATCTTCCGCGTATAGCTCGCTCTCCCCTTCCCATTCACGGATATCTCCTCTGTATGAAACTTCATATGCAGGTGTACGCGTTGCAAGCTCCTGAAGATTACGAAGCGTCAGAATACCAAAAGAGGAGTCCTGCGCAATGTCAGACTCCTCCTGTTTTTCACTCGTTCTCAAATTCCGCATGTTCTTTTCAAAGAGTGTGTACGAGAACGCAGCAACTCCTCCAAGCAGGAGAAGTAGGATTAGTATCTTCCAAAATCTTTTCTTTTTCTTTCTTGCCATATAATGTTAATTTATCATATTCCGCACTCCGAGAGTATACCTTTGCAAGACCGTCAAAAATTCTGCTGAATTTTTGGCTCGATCTCAGCGCCGTCGCGCTTGCGAACGTCCTTCTGAAAGCATATGCTCTGCGTTAACAAAGCATAACTCCCACATTTGCAACGAAGAGAGTATGCCTTTGCAAGATGGCCCTGAAG
>JAUYJR010000016.1 GCA_030699255.1 bacterium
ACGCCGAGAACTTTCAGGATAATGGTTTTGGATTGCGCGGTAGGCGCGTTAAATCGTAAAATCCCGCTCCTGTGATGTCCTCCGGGCGGATCGCCCTCCCATGTTGTGGGGGCGTTTTCGTTTCCCTCCTCATCTAAGAGAATGACAACTTCTGTGAGGTTTGCTGTTAATTCTTCTAAATGCGTATCAAGTACAACCTCAAAGGACCATTCATTGTCTGAGAGGTTTTTTGGTGTAATGGTAACCGCCACAGGGCCGTCACTATTTGTTTGAGATGCAAACTCTCCGGAGTCTTGATTTTCCGTTTGAAAAGTTTGTTCTCGCGGGCTCTCGCCGTTTCTTGACCGAATCAGAGAGAATGATCCCGCAGTAATGAGAAGGGCAAAAACGATTACGGCTACAATAATGTCAGATTTTTTCATTGTGGTGCGTGTTATATGCAAATATCTTTTGCCCAATGTACATAATGCCCGCAATATTAAAGAGTACTCCAACCCAGAAAAACTCTACCTGATATTGGCTTGCAAAACTTACAAGTCCGGTAATACCAATAACAGGGAGAATATTCACCAGGTAGTGGGCACAACAGGAGAGCATAGCCGTGGTGGAAACGGTTCCCGAAACCGCCAGAACGTTTCCGGTTCCGCCATAATTATGTACCAAGTGTTTGAGATGCGTAAAAAGTCCAATCTGAATGCCAAATCCCACGGCAAGACCTCCAATAAAATACCAGAATTGGGTAAGTTGATCCAGGGCAAACGTCCATCCCGAAATTGCGCTCAATACTGCAAGGTAAAGCGTGAAAAGAGCTGTGGCTCCAAGGAACCCATATATTGCAGACCGTACAATCATTGCTGTCTCAGTGAGTTAGTTGGTTTCTCCGCAGTATTTATTATGGAGCCAGGCAATTAACCAGGCTGCAATATAGGTGTAGAGAATTATTTGAGCAAGTCCAATAAGAAATCCCATGAGTGTTATTCTAACGTCTCCCGCAAACTTTTCCACGTTTACCAAATGAACCATCCACCCAAGCAGCTGAAGCGCAAATTGTGGCCATAGGGCAACAAATAAGGCGCAGACAGTATAGATTGCTCCCATTACAGCCGAGGCAGCCAGAGCAAATCCATGTCTATTGATTTCACAAGAATGTTGTTTTTCCATAGGTTTTATTTTTTATAACAGAAATACGTATTCGACTTTTACGCCCTATAGCTACTATACCTTTTTATTGTCCGTATGAGTAATTTTCTGATTCACAAAGTTTGAGCTTTTGAGTAATAGTTGATACCATAGAGGTGTCGACGGTTGTTGAGAAACTCATTATATATAATTTTTTTATGTTCAATCTTACTCAAAAGGTTGCGCTTGTTACAGGTGCTCAGCAGGGAATGGGAAAAGCAGACGCCCTAGCTCTTGCTTCTCAAGGGGCCATGGTTGCGGTTACGGATATTAACCAAGAGAAGTGCCAGGCTGTTGCAGATGAAATTATTTCTCGAGGAGGAAAGGCCATTGCCTTTGTGATGGACGTTTCAAAGAGAGAAGATGTGGAGACCGGAGTTCAAAGAGTTGTTAAGGAATTTGGCAGATTGGATATTTTGATAAACAACGCGGGTATTTTTCATCCAAAACCTTTTTTGGAATTAACAGAAGAAGAGTGGAATCAAACAATTGATATAAATCTTAAGGGGCAGTTTTTTTGTGCGCAGCTAGCCGCCAAGGAAATGGCAAAAAACAAGTGGGGAAGGATTATCAACATCTCTTCTGTTGCTTCCGGACAGACAGGATTTGGTGTTGCGGGAGGAGCTCACTATACGGCTTCCAAAGGAGGAGTACTTGGGTTAACGGAAACACTTGCTGTGGAGCTGGCTCCTCTTGGTATTACCGTAAACTCGGTGGCTCCGGGAGCTATTGATACACCCATGATTGCGGGAGCCGGATTCTCAGAAGAACAGCTGGAGGGGCTTCTTGCGCAGGTTCCTCTTAAGCGCATGGGAAAGCCAGAGGAGATTGCCTCCGCTGTTGTCTTTCTTGCTTCCGAAGAGTCAGGATACATGACGGGTTCCGTTGTGTACGTAGATGGAGGATGGCTTGCAACATAGTTCTGTGCTCACAGTAAGGTTTTTTCTGGCTATGGTTGAAATCCTTGGGATACAAAAACGGCAACCAGAATGACAAACGTGATATTTCCCAAAAGAATAAAAGGAAAAACCAAGCGGGTTGGCGCCTTACCTAATCCAAGTGTCACCATGAGAATATCTTGGGGGAGAGGGGTGAATGCGGTGTAACAAAATGATACCACTGGAATAGTCCAGCGGGGCAGGCTTGCTATTTTGCGAGAAAGCAAGCGAACAATCGGCAGTCCCGTGTCTGAAACAACTCCCCCTCCTTTTACTCCCAAATAGTAAAAGAGCATGTCTCCCAGAACGCTACCGGGTCCCGCAACAAGACCCAGGAGTACGGGATGAAACTCCCCGCTTGCCGCAAACGTTATAAGAGAGGCAAAAAAGGGAGCTGAAGCAAACCCTGATACGCCAACAAGAGCCGTTCCAAAGATAATCAAGTATCCTCCTTGAATGCCAATGGCCCGTACAATCTCTTCTGGGGAGAATGCAAACAGAAGCAAACTCCACGCAATGAGAAAAGAAAAGAGGAGAAAGAATGTTTTGTGTTTTGAGAAAAACAATTTCATCGGTATACTATACCATACATGCTAACATCATTCATAAAAGAGTTTCGAGCATTTGCCTTGCGGGGAAATGTTGTGGACATGGCGGTGGGTATTATTATTGGAGGAGCGTTTGGAAAAATTGTGAGCTCTCTGGTAAATGATATTGTTATGCCACCTCTTACTTTTTTGGTGAGTGGCATTGATATTTCAGATCGAGTTATTGTGCTACGCCAGGCAACAGATCTTTCGGCGAGTATTGTAATCTCTTATGGATCCTTTTTTGCCGCAACACTGGATTTTCTCATTATTGCGTTTGCGGTGTTTCTCGTGATTAGACAGATAAATCGTATTCGCCAAATTGCAGAGCCGGTGAAAGCGCCCACTACTAAGACATGTTCGTTTTGTATTTCCACAATCTCTCAAAAAGCAATCAAATGTCCGCAGTGCACGGCTGATCTCCCTGCGTAGGAGCGTGTTTCTGTCATGAAACGCCGTGACAAGAGGCTCTCTTTGTGATAGGGTATGGCTATGCAAGAAGAGGAAAAGAAAGAAAAAAGCAAGCCAAAGACTTCGGTTATTACGGGTACCATTAAGATTACCGGTGAAGGAGTAGGATACGTAGAATCTGCTGAAACAGAGGAAGACGCGCAAATTCAAACCCGCTTTCTCCATACGGCTCTCCATCGGGACACGGTGGAGGCTGTTTTGTTTCCACAAAAAAAGGGAGAACGACTTGCGGGAGAGGTAACGCGAGTGCTTTCACGGGCAAAAACACAATTTGTGGGCACGGTTCGCAGGCGCACGGGAGATTCGTTTTGTTTTGTTGCTCCAGATGACACCCGCATGTACACAGATATTTTTGTTCCTCACGCAAAGGAATTGGATCCCCAAGACGGCATGAAAGTTCTTGTGGAAATGACCCAGTGGGAGGAGTCCCAAAAGAGTCCAGAAGGAAAGATTCTCCGCGTGATTGGAAAAGGAGGAGAGCATGAAACAGAGATGCAGGCCATTGTGTTTGAGCGAGGCTTGCAGATTGGATTTCCGGACCAAGCCATTGTAGAGGCCAGGGCATTTCAAAAGGAGAAGGTATCTATTATTGCCAAAGAAGCCATGGAGAGAAAAGACTTCCGGGGGCGCGTAACATTTACCATTGATCCTGAAGATGCAAAAGACTTTGATGATGCTTTGTCTGTGCACAAGCTCTCGGAAGATCTCTATGAAGTCGGTGTGCATATTGCCGATGTTTCATTTTTTGTTAAAGAAGACACCGTGCTGGATAAGGAGGCGTTTGAACGGGGATTTTCTCTCTACCTTGTAGATAGAACTATTCCCATGCTTCCAGAAGAGCTCTCTAATGATCTGTGTAGTCTAAATCCCCAAGAAGACAAGCTGGCGTTTTCTGCCGTTTTGCACCTTACCAAACAAGGAGAGGTGCGTGAGAAGTGGTTTGGGCGCACAATCATTAACTCCAATACCAGATTCACCTACGAGCAGGCCCAAAAAGTTCTTGATGAAAAAACGGGAACTCATGCGGAAGAACTACAACTACTCAACACTATAGCACTTGCTTTGCGAGAAGAACGCGCCAAGCGAGGTGCACTGGATTTTGACCAGGCCGAAGTTCGTATTGAGCTTAATGAACAGGGTTCTCCCATACGTATTTCGGAAAAAGAGCGGGGAGAGAGCAACAAGCTCATAGAAGAGCTCATGATTCTTGCAAACAGAGAAGTGGCGGAAGAATTTATGAGAGCTTCCGGTAATAAAAAAGAGGGAGCTGGCATCTTTCGCATTCATGATGAGCCAAAACGAGACGAGATTCGTGAACTCTCCACCTTTCTGCATCAGCTTGGCTACGAGCTTAACATTGGTAAAGAAGGTGTTTCCGCAAAGGATCTTAATGATCTTTTCAAGAAACTGGATGGCCGTCCAGAAGAGTCATTGGTAAAAACCGTGGCGCTCAAATCCATGGCAAAGGCAATATACTCTACCAAGAGCATTGGGCACTTTGGACTTGCTCTGCTTCACTACACGCACTTTACCTCTCCTATTCGCAGGTATGCCGATCTCTTAGTGCACCGTCTGCTGGACTCATACATAAAGGGGCGCAATATTTTGCCCGAAGAGCAAGAGAAGTATCGGCAGGCCGCGGAATATTTGTCTCGGAGGGAGATGGATGTGGTGGATGCCGAACGAACATCTATTGCCGTAAAACAGATTGAGTACATGCTCAAGTATGTTGGGGAGGTGCGAAAAGGGGTGATTTCTGGCATTAGCAACTGGGGAATTTATGTGCAAGAGCTGGAGACCAAGGCCGAAGGCATGGTGCGCCTCCGAGATCTGCAAGATGACTACTACGTGTTTGATAGGGAGTCATACTCTATTGTGGGCTCTCGAACCAAGAAGCGGTACACCATTGCCGATGTGGTAAAGATAAAAATTGTGGGTGGAAGCATTGAGAAACGCCAGCTTGATTTCACATTTGCTCCGTAGGAGATATTTGAGAGGAGCTTTGCTCTAATCTACCCTGTTTACAGGGTCAACTCCGAGAGTATACTCGAAGTTTACAAAGCAATACTAGTTCGTTAACCCCGTAGCATTGCGTATGAAACGCCTTAGTATTCTTTTTCTTATTCTGGGGGTTGTGCTAATTGCGGGGATATACAGCAATGAGATCCGTAGCTTTTTGGCAACAGATCTTAGTCAAATATCATCTCCCTCTCTTCCTGGCCTTGGGGAGGTTGTTAATCGCATTCTTACTCCTCCTCCTCTTGAGGGACCCCGTTCTCAGACGGAGGCCATACTAACTCATGACGGAGTATTTTTATATACAAACAATGCGCGAGAAGAACATGGGTTGCCCGGTATGCAAGAGAATACTCAGCTGCGCAACGCAGCTCAGCTAAAACTCCAGGATATGTTCAGTCGCGGGTACTTTGCGCACAACGCGCCCGATGGGAGCATGGGAGTGGGAGAGCTTGCTCATGGTGTGGGGTACGAGTACATTCTGGTGGGGGAGAACCTGGCTCTTGGTAACTTTGCTTCCGACCAAGATCTGGTGCAGGGGTGGATGAATAGTCCCGGTCACCGGGAAAACATTTTGCACGCGCGGTATACGGAAATTGGCATTGCTGTTGGGCAGGGAACGTACCAGGGGCGTACAACCTGGCTGGCCGTGCAGATATTTGGTCTTCCTTCTTCCGCCTGTCCTGAACCAAGCGCGTTACTCAAAGAGGAAATTGAGCGAAACGAAAAGCTCCTTCAAGAGACAGAGATTATACTGGAAAAATTCAAAGAAAATCTGGAATCTTCTCCGCAGGGCAAGGAGTATAATCGGAAGGTGCGCGAGTATAACGAGCTGGTAGAGTACTATAACGCGCTTGTTTTAGAAACAAGAGCTCATGTGGAGGAGTACAATAAACAGATTGATAAACTCAACTCATGCATTCAGGGATCTAAGGCAACCCCATGATATCAGTTCAACAGCAAGAGCTGTGCCTTGCTAACGTAGAGCGTATGCTTTCAGAAGGACGTTCGCAAGCGCAAGCATTTTATGGCGGTCTCTTCTGAAAGCCGTACGCTCGGAGTTTTCCAAGCACAACTGGTCCACCAACTCCGAAAGTATACCTTTGCAAGACCGTCAAAAATCCTGCTGAATTTTTGCCTTGCGCTTCGCACCGTCGTGCTTCAGGGCTATCTTGCAAAGGCATACTCTCTCCGTTGCAAATGCGGGAGGCAGCTTTGTTAACGCAGAGCATATGCTCTCCGTTTTGAGCATGCAATGATTGTGCGCGTAGCTTGATTATGGTACATTATACGCAATGAAACGTGGCATTCTCATTATGCTGGTTATCTCATCCCTCATGCTCCTCATGCTTGGGGTTGGTGTTGCGGGCGGGGAGCATGCCCATTCTCTCTGCCTGGTTTCTCTCTCAAAACAGGCTCCGTGTCCGGCGGAAGGGGTTGTTGCTTCGGCAATTTTTCATCTTTCCGGAATGAAAGCGTTTTGGACGGTTTCTTTGCTTGCGGAGTCCTTAATGCTTCTCCTCTTGGTTTTATTTGCGCTTCTCCTTCCTCCCTTCTTATTGCAGAGCGAAGAGCAACAGCACATTTCTGTTCTCCAGAAAGAAACCCCTGTTTCAAAAGGCACTCCCTTGTTTTGGCTTTCTCTGCTTTGGCACAGCCCAACAAGTTTGTAGGAAGCTGAGAGAAACGCTAAGAAGTCACTTAGCTGTTTTCTGAGCTTCCGGTTTTCCTCAATAGTTGGGGATTTTTTACTATCTGTACATATGAAAAGCTCAAATATATTCTGGATTGTTCTCAGTATCCTCTTTCTTGGGGGCATTGCGGGAACCTTTCTGCAAAAGAACGTGGCGATTTCTCCCGTTATGGCGGAGACAAAAGCCGTGGTGTTTCAAGATCCTTCGTGCGGATGCTGTGGCGTATATGCGGAGTATCTCCAGCGCGCGGGAGTGTTAGTAGAACGAAATAAAACAAGCAATATGGGGGCGATTAAGACTGAGTATGGTATTCCGTACGAGCTTTCTAGCTGCCATACAACCGTTGTGGGAGGGTACGTGGTGGAGGGGCACATTCCCCTTGAAGCTATTGAGAAGCTGTTGGAAGAAAAGCCCAATATACTTGGTATTGCCATGCCTGGAATGCCTTCTGGTTCTCCCGGAATGCCAGGTCCCAAGACTGAAACGTGGACAATATACGCGTTGGAGCGAGATGGAAGCAGTAGCATATTTCTTGAACTCTAACGTATGGTGAACTCTCAACTAAAGGTATTCTTTCGGGGCAATTACGCAAAAAAGACGCTGTCGTCTGCCCCTGCGAGGCTACCGCAGCTTGGCGCTCAACCTCTCTCGTCTCGCTACCGCTCAATACCGTGCCCGTTCGGTTTCCGCGACACTTTTTTGCGCAACAGCCCCTTCAGTAACATCATGAGGGTAGCATCCGTCACAGTAGTGCTTCTCATGGCTCCTGCTGTTGCGCTTGCGCACTGTCCTTTGTGCACGGTTGGGGCGGCAGCTGTTGGAGGAATAGCCTTGGCTCTTGGAGTGAGCTCGCTTGTTATTGGGGTGTTTCTGGGTGCCGCCTTCTTCTCTATGGGATGGTGGTTTGGAAACCTTGCGAGTTTGCGCTATGGCAAACGTCTCTTTCTCCCAATTCTCATTGGAACGTTCTTATTGAGCGTAATTCCGCTTATTCCGCTGTTCCCCGAAGTGGCTCCGCTCTACATTTCCATGTGGGGAGAGTACGGATCCCTCTTGCATCAAACATACGTTATTAACCTCTTTGTTGTGGGAAGCTTGGTGGGATCTGGAGTTGTTTTTGTAGCTCCTTTTGTGAGCTCGTTCATTACAAAACGGGCTCAGAGGCAGATGGTGCCGTACCAGGGCGTGATTGTTACTATGGTTCTCCTTGTCATTACTTCTCTCATTCTTTTTCTCTTTGTATGAGCTGGATTTTTATCTCATTTCTTTCTGTTACCGTTTTGTTCTTTCTGTTTCTGGGGGTTAAAAAGCTTTTGAAGCTCAGCATCTGCCCCTTGTGCTTTGCCGTTTCACTCACATGGTTGTGGCTCCTTGCGTTTAGCATGTGGTGGGGAGCGGGAGACAGTATTCTTGTTGCGGTGTTTATGGGGCAGAGCGTTTTGGGCATTCTCTTGCTTGCCGAAAAGAAATTTCCAGACGCGCTGTCTCTGTTTCGATTGCCAATACTTCTCTCTCTCACATTTCTTGTGTACGCCTCCATCACAAAAGAGTTTTCCCTTGAGGCGGTTCTCTTTCTGCTTGCCACATGGACATTCTTTGGCATGCTAAAGCTCTGGGAGAATCCTTTCGCCCGCTCTCTGGTTCAACGCCTTGTTTCGTGCTGTAAAGATTGGTAAATATTTTTTATGGATACTCAACAAAACCAACATGGTTCCAATAGTTCAAAATGGGGATCTCAGGCGCGCGCCTTTGTTTTTGAGAATCCTTGGAGAGCTGCTGTTCTTGCTATTGCGGTGCTCTTTTTCTTTTCTTCTCTGTTTGAGGTTAATCTTACGGTAACTCCAAAATTTCTTGCGCAAGAAGCGAGTTCTAAGAAAACAAGTACTCCTTCCATAAACCCTCAAGAGGTGCAAGCCTTCTTGTCTGAAATACTACCCACGGGAATTCCCGCGGTATACGGGGCCGAACTGGAGATAAGCTACAACGATGTGAGTTCCAATAATCCGAGCTTGGCTGATAAGACCATTGGGGTTATGGCTCAGCTTGATCTTGATCTTACGCTGGAAGGAAAAAATCTTGAGCGGTACATTGATGTGCTCTATCGCCAGCATGGAGGAATATCGTGTGAGTACTGTTGCGATGTGCCGGCCATTATATTTGAGAACGGAGAGCCTGCCTGCGGATGCGCTCACAGCTATGCTATGAGGGGATTGGCAAAGTACCTCATTCTCAATCATGGAGACAGCATGTCTGATGAGGAAATTCTCACGGAAATGGGAAAGTGGAAGGTTCTTTTCTTTCCTGACATTCACGCAACAAAGGCCGCTGTTATGAAGGGGCAGGGCATGGGAATTGACTATGTGAGCCTTACCTCAAACGAAAACAGGGGTATTGAGCGAGGAAGTGAAGGAGGAGATATGGTGGGGGGTTGCTGACAAAGCTATCCCAAAGAGGTACAATGACTACTCACCTCGTCATTGCGAGGAGCGAAGCGACGAAGCAATCCCATTCCACCTTCTAGTTAACTCTGAGAGTATACCTTTGCAAGACCGTCAAAAATTCTGCTGAATTTTTGCCTTGCGCTTCGCACCGTCGTGCTTCAGGGCCATCTTGCAAAGGCACACTCTCTCCGTTTGACTCGGGGCTTGCAATGACACTGAATTTTAATTTTTGATTTTCTTACCATATGTCTGACTGTTGCAACCACAATCATCACCAAGTCAGTAACGTTTCAGAACATGCAAAGGGATCCGTGTACATGTGTCCCATGCATCCTGAAATAGTACGAAATGGTCCGGGAATGTGTCCCGAGTGCGGAATGGCCCTAGTACCTTCGGCAAAAAAAGAGGGAGGGCATAATAAGCATGAAGGGCACTCCACCAAAATGTTTTTGCGCAAGTTCTGGATGAGCTTGGTCTTAACCGTGCCAATTGTTTTATATTCAAATCTGCCTGAAATCTTCTTTGCATGGCAGGCTCCCGCTTTTCCCGGGTCTTCTTACCTTGAGCTTGTTTTGGGATCGGTTGTCTTTTTTTGGGGAGGATGGATATTCTTAGCTGGAGCTTGGCGGGAAATACAAGGAAGGTTGCCTGGAATGATGACGCTAATTGGGCTGGCTATTATAGCCGCCTACTCATGGAGCGTATACGCGGTGTTTGCTAAAGAAATGCCGCTCTTTTGGGAACTTGCCACGTTAATTACCGTTATGCTGTTAGGGCACTGGATAGAAATGAAATCCGTGCAGGGAGCAAGAGGAGCCTTGCGGGAGCTCTCAAAGTTGCTACCAGATACAGCAGAAGTTGTTCGCCCCAACGGATCAGAAACAATCTCCATTGCGGATCTAAAAATGGGAGACGTTGTGTTGGTAAAGCCCGGGGGCAGAATTCCCGCGGACGGCAACGTTGTTAATGGACAATCAGACGTAAATGAATCCATCATTACGGGGGAGTCGGGCCTTGTGCCAAAAAAGGTGGGAGACGAGGTAATTGCAGGCACCACAAATGGAGACGGTAGCTTGCGTGTTGAGGTAACCAAAATTGGAGAGCATACGTTTCTTGCTGGGGTAATGCGTTTGGTTGAGGAGGCGCAGTCTTCTAAATCTCGCTTGCAACTTCTTTCCGATAAAGCCGCTCTCATACTTACGGTTATTGCGGTGGGAACCGGAGCCATAACGTTGGTTGCCTGGCTACTTGTGGGAGAATCGGCCGCGTTTGCGGTTGCTCGTCTTGTTGCCGTGCTGGTTATTGCCTGCCCTCATGCGCTTGGATTGGCAGTGCCTCTGGTGGCTTCTATTTCCACCAATATGGCCGCCTCAAACGGATTTTTGGTGAAACAGCGCATGGCGCTAGAGCAGGCGCGCAGCATTAATGTTGTGCTGTTTGATAAAACAGGAACACTCACAAAGGGAGAGTTTGGGGTGAGTGAGATTATGCCCTCTCCCGGCATTTCTCCTGAACAGGTGCTAAGCCTTGCTTCTGCGGTTAACCAGCAGTCTGAACACGCCATTGCCCGGGCAATTACAGAAGATACCAAGCAGAAGGGTCTGCCCATTGCGGATGTTCAGAACTTTCAGCGTATTCCAGGAAAGGGAGCTCAAGGAACGGTAGAAGGAAAAGATGTGTTGGTGGGATCAGAAGCACTGCTTGCGGAGCTTTCTATTTCCGTGGATGAGTCTGTCTCCTCTCGAGCCAAGGAGCTTGAACACCAAGGCAAAACGGTAATATATGTGGTGGCAGAAAAGCAACTCTTGGGAGCTATTGGGTTAGCTGACATTATTCGAGAAGAGTCTCGAGAAGCCGTAGAGGCATTGCATAAGCGGGGAATACGAGTTGCCATGATTACCGGAGACTCTGAAGAAGTTGCCTCATGGGTGGCAAAGGAGCTGGGCATTGATGAGTACTTTGCCCGTGTACTGCCAGGCAACAAGTCGGCAAAAGTGCAGGAGCTACAAAAGAGGGGACTAAAAGTGGCAATGGTTGGGGATGGGGTAAACGATGCGCCGGCTCTCACGCAAGCAGATGTGGGTATTGCTATTGGGGCGGGAACCAATGTTGCCATAGAGTCGGCAGGAATCATTTTAATGAAAAATGATCCAAGAGATATCCCCAAAATAATTCGCCTTTCCCAGGTTACGTATAGGAAAATGATACAGAATCTCTTTTGGGCTACGGGGTACAATATTTTGGCGCTTCCTCTTGCCGCGGGAGTGCTATACACCCAGGGTGTTGTGTTGGATCCTGCTGTTGCAGCTGTGTTCATGTCTATCTCTACAGTTATTGTGGCATTCAACGCCCTCCTCCTCCGCAGAACTCGTCTAACCTAAAACTCTATCCTTTTCCTCGCAATGACGGAAGGGGGGTGTGATGATAATGAGATTTGATTGTGCAAACCTGGTTTGCACGTAGATCTCAACTTGATCTCAGCTTGCCTCCGGCAAGCTTGGTAAGCTTACCGGAGGCAAGTTATCCACACCTTACCGGAACTAAACTCCACCTTGCCTCCGGCAAGCTATTCCCACCTTGCCGGAACTAAGGTTATGACCCAGGGCAATCGGCTCGCTCCGCTCGCCAATGCCAAGCTTGGCTTAGCCAAGTTATTCCCACCTTGGTTTGGTCGAGTTATCCACACCTTGGTTCGGCCAAGGTTTCTTTATGACGATACGGCTTCTTGCAGGAGAATCATGGGGGTGGTATTCTTAGGATATATATGGATCAAGAGCTTTCTACAGAAGTTTCATTAAAGAAGCGCAAGATCATCGCTATTATTACGCTGGGTACGGGGATTTTGGGATTGGCCTCTCCTATAATGTTTTTCTTTGGGACTTCCTTTGTAATGGCTTTTTATGTTGCGCTTGGTTTCTTCTTGCGGGGCGTTGCTGGCGTAGTAGGGGGTATAGGGTTGTGGAAGGGGGAAAGATGGGGATATTGGGCAGCAATTGTTATGTGGCTCTACCTTATTGTTGCCTCTTTAATAAATCTCTCCTACCTTTTCTTTGATGGGATAACGGATATTCATATCCAGCTTCTACTAGACGAGGCGTTTAAAATGCAGCTTATCGCAAAATCTACGGGAAGGCTTATTTTCGGCATTCCAATTGTTGCGGTTTTGGGAGCTGATCTGTGGCGAACAAGGAAGGTATTCTTTCAAAAAATAGCGTTGGCAAAACCGGTGGTTGTTCTTATGCTTGTATTGCTTGTCGGCGGAACAGCGCTGGGAGCGTGGAGTATACTATCGAAACCCACCACACAAAAACCAGAGCCTGTTTCCGAACAGTATCTTCAGGAGGTAGAAGAAAAGACTAAAGGGTGGAAGACATACCAAAGTGAAGATTATGGAGTTGCGTTTAAATATCCGCCAGAGTTAGATCTTTTACCCAGAGAAGAGGGAGGTGATTCTCTTAGAGCATTTGGGTTAGAAACACTCGCGGATTTTACTTGGTTGGCCGATAACACAAAAGATACCGCTTTGAGTGTTAAACTTGATTTCGATTCAGCGAAAGATGCTTCTGCTATGCTGGCGGAAATATTTAAATTTGAGGTTATTACCGAGCAGATCAGGGGCCGCACATTCTATAAAGTAGACTTGTCTTCGGAAGAAGATCCAGATGCGTTTTTTACACAATTTTATACGGACTTTCCTTTTATAGAATACACGTCGTTAAGTTTTCTGATGTATTTTGATGAAAGAATGCCGGATACTGGAATGTCTCCACAGGAAATTGCAGAAACAATTCTTTCCTCGCTTGAAGAACTCCCGTAACACTTCGTTATCCACAGCTTAGTCTCGGTAAGCTTTGACACCTTGCCCTTGGCAAGGTTTCTAGTTTATCCCCACCTTGGTTCGGTTAAGCTATTCACACTATAATCATATGGACAACAAACATCATTCTCACTATTTCCTACTTCTTGCGCTCACGGCATCAATTGTTGTTGTGTATCTCATAGCCAAGCCGTTTTTAGGTCCGCTGATTTTGGCCGCCGTATTTGCGTTTCTTTTTCAACCAATCTATCAAAAGTTTTTGCATTATTTAAAGAACCGAGAAAGTATAGCGGTATTCTCTACAACTATTGTTGCTATTTTTTTAGTTCTCTTGCCAATAGCACTTCTTGGAACTCAAATTTTTAAGGAGTCCAGTCAGTTGTATCAATCTTTGGTGAGCGAGGGCGGTAGCGGTTTTGTTGGCTCAATGGAAAATATATTAAATCAGAGTCGCTCTATTCTCCCAATCCCTGCAGATTTTGAGCTTGACTTTGGCCAGTATGCCAAACAGGGACTTGAGGTTTTAATGCAAAACTTTGGGGCCGTGTTCTCGGGTTTTGCCAAAATACTGCTTAATGCGTTTGTCTTTCTTACCGCCTTCTATTTTTTTCTCAAAGACGGCAGTAAGCTAAAAAATTATTTTGTTGCCCTAAGTCCTTTGGATGATACGGATGATGAGTTTATTGTGTCACGGCTAAAAAGGGCTGTCTCGGCGACCATGAAAGGTAATCTTGCCATTGGGCTTGTTCAGGGTGCTTTGACCGGCATTGGTTTTGCAATTTTTGGCGTGCCAAATGCCGTACTTTGGGGAGGTGTTGCCGTTGTAGCCGCTTTTCTCCCGGGTATTGGAACGGCATTGGTTATTACCCCAGCAATTATTTTTCTGTTTTTTACCGGCAACACTTTTGGCGGAATTGGACTTTTGCTGTGGGGAGTGACCGCTGTGGGTCTTGTTGACAATATCCTTGGTCCCAAGCTTGTTGGCCGTGGCATGCAATTGCATCCGCTTGCAGTGTTTGTGGCTGTTTTGGGCGGTCTTGCCTTTTTTGGCCCGCTGGGATTTCTCCTGGGTCCGCTCGCCATAAGCGTTTGCCTTGCCTTGATTGACATTTATACTTCGCTCAAAGCGCGAAAAAATAAAACATTGTAAAGAAGGTGGTGCAAAGGTATTGAACCATTACACAAGATTGACATAATTGAGTAGTATGTTATAAAAGTATCAGTACTATGAAGTGGGGGAACATTCCTGATGACATTTCTGCCGGTGGTGAGAGAAGGGATCCTAGGTGCAATTAAGCATAAGCTCAGTGAAACATCTTTTGAACAGGTCTTACGGATGATTGAGGAGGAGAATCCTTTGGTGGCAAAGTTTCTTGATGAGATGGCGAAAAGCTCAAATGATCCAAAAGAAACCGCTATTGCGATGTATTATCTACTGTGGTGGCAGAGCCAGGTCAATGGCGTGAAAAGCTTGCGCTATTAGTAAGACGGAGAAGTATCGGAATGCAAAAAGGCCCCTGTGGTATACATACCACAGGGGCCTTCTTATAGGGTTCAGCTAGACCCGACCTAGTTTTGATGGATGGCATTACGCAGGGATTTGATTTTTGAATTTTTGCCGTGGTATACTAGATGCATGAGTTTATCAATGCGACTCGGTATTAGGGGAAAAATTCTCTTTGTTCTGTTGGGATTTTTTATCCCTTCTTTTCTTGCTATTAATGTGTTTTGGATTCTCTCTTTGCGATCTGGCTTGGAGGATCAGATTTTGGCTGAACAGGAGAGCGCGGCTCACGAAGCGGCGGACCGAGTTCAGGAGTTTATGCGTTCAAAAATTCAAAATCTCATTGTTCACTCGCAAGCTCCCTCCGTATCTCGCTACATAGAGACGGGAGAAGGGAGAGATGACGCGCACCTTCAGCTCTCCGTTCTTTTACGGCAAAATTGGGATGTTCAAGATGTGAGCCTGCTTAATAGAGACGGCAGAGAAACTGCCCGCATGTCTTTGGATTATACATTTGAAGACAAGGAGTTGGTTTCTCGCCGTCATGAGGCAGACTTTATCTTTCCATTCTTCCGTTATGGGCTTGAATATATCGGCCCCGTGGTGTTCTCTTCTGAGGGTAAACCCATGGTGAACATTTCGGTTCCAATTACCACGCTTCTTGGTAACCGTAATGATGCCGGTGAATCCGGAGAGATTTTTGGAGTTCTTGTGGCTCGTGTGAGTTTGGAAGATATTCTCCGTTCCGTCTCTCATTCCCAAGTTGGAAGTCAGGGGTATATATATATTGTAGATGATCAATATCGCATTGTTGCTCACCCCGATCCTCTTATGGCGCAGGGAGATTTTGACGCCTCTCGGGTAGAAGTGATCCAGCGCCATATTGAGCAACAGGAACGTCTCCGGCAAGAAGGGAAGAGGCAGACAACCACTCTTGTTACCGATCGGGGAAAAAGTGAGTTGGGCGTTGA
>JAUYJR010000024.1 GCA_030699255.1 bacterium
AATCCCTTCATGTTTTGATGCCCAGCACAAGATGAGGTCACATTTTCAATAAGCATTATTGACTCCTTCCTTTATTGACTTTGTTCTTTCCGCGACTTAAACTACTCTCAAATTTGATTATGTCAACATGATGCTCTCCTATGTTGGATAAGTTCATTTATCTTGAGTTTATCGAAGGAGAACTTTGAATTGGAGGAGGATTCAACAGGAATTAGAGTTTAGTGATATGTGGCAATCGCTCTCTCTCTTCTAGAACCACTGACTATCTAGTCATCACAAATTTTTCTAAATCTAAACCCTTGTTTCTTACTGCGTTATACGTCTCGTTACCCACCATGTTCGCCATACTCTTTAACAATGGTTCAACGCTCTCTATTTTATTTGCTGGTAGAACATACATATCATTAACCTTAACCATTTTATTAATCAATTCTCCATATTCTGCATTATGAGAAATGAAATTTCCTTTTGCATATTCAATAAACAAACCCTCAATTAAACCTTGTTTAGTAATGTACAGAGAAAAATCCTGCAAAAACTTTTTTAGTTGTGTAGATGGAGAAATCTTTGGTTTTGACCAATAAAGACTATCTAAATCTGAGTCATATTCTATAACCCATTTATCTCTTTTTGCGATATTGAAAATCTCTGTAATCGGTAACTTATTCATAAGTATGTATTTTCATCCCTATACAATTCTTCAAAATCATATCTCTTTTCTTGAACAGCGACATCACATAAAGCCCATTCCTCAAATACAGTCTTTACATAGAGTTCTGTCCCTCTGCACCCCACAACTACCTTACAGAAGTATACATTATTTCCATGTCTCTTGTATTCCCTATAATAGCATACTAACATCTCTTTACCATCTCTCGGGTCGTAACCAGTAAGAACAAGACTTGGCTCTAAAATGGCCTTACTTATGAGTTTAGATGTATTTGCAAGGTCAATTATTTCAGGGTGCTTATCTATATGAGTTATCCAAAGTTTTTCTGACCAACACAATGTAATTGGTTTTCCACGGTAATCTTGAAAATTATCTGCGTAGAAACATATTGACTCATCCGAATTTGACATATAACTATTCTACTATCTTATTAACTTCCCCAAAATCTTCGTAAGCTATCATAAATTAAAGTGTATCAGAACAGCAGAGTTTTATAAAAAGGAAATCCCACAGAGCGAATCATGTGGGACGGGGCTGAGTTCATCGACATCGGCAGGGCACACTGCCCAGCGTTTTTTCTTTTTTTCGGCGTCTCAGGCCACGATGGGCGTCCCCACGTACCTCGCGCCTGATGCCGACAAACTCAGCTCGGGTACAGATTAGCAGGGTCACAATGTTTTGTCGAAAGTGTATCAATAGTTCTGAGCCCCATTTGGGTATCAAAAAATACGTTGCAAAATAAGGCTAGAAAAATGGCTCCGCGACCAGGGCTCGAACCTGGGACATCCTCCTTAACAGGGAGGCGCTCTACCGACTGAGCTATCGCGGAATAATGTCGAAATGATATCAAAAATCGAGCTGAAATCAAACGGGATGGGCATCGTCTAATATACTGGGAAGTATGTGTTATTCACTTTAACCAACACAACCATGGCAGACAAACCAAGTGACGAGGCGCAAGAGAGCGTCGACGAGGCGCAAGAGAATCTTGCTGACGCTGAGCGAGGGCTCGCGGATGCAAAACAAGAAGAATCAGATACGGCGCAAGAAGAAGCTACTGCAGCCGAAGCCCGTGCGGATGAGGCAGAAGAAACCGGCAAGTAGGTTCGCTGTACAGCCCGCCCCTCACAATGTTTTGGGCGGGCTCTTTCTTTTTCATTTTGCTATAATGGATTTATGAAGAAACTTTTTATTGTCCTTGCAGTCATAGTTATTGGAGGACTAGCAATATATTTCCTGGATGATGGGGAGAATAAGACTCCGGACTTCCGAGCGCAGAAGTCAGAGGACGAAGTATTCAAACCCGACCCTTCCAATGCCACTTTCATCTTCGAGGATGGGCCCATTACACTCTCGGGAGGCAAAGCCACCCAGACCGTCTCCCCTGATTCCGGCTTCCTTGAGGAGATATCTCTGACAAAGGTCCAGGATCTTGGAGATATCAATGAAGACAACCGAGACGATGCCGTAGTGCTGATTGAGAGGATAGGCGGAGGCTCGGGACAATTCTTCTACATTGCCGCTTTTGTCTCCTCCGGATCAAGCTTCAAAGGTACTAATGCATTTTACGTAGGTGACCGCATTAGCCCCCAGTCGGTTGATGTCAGCAATGGCATTATCACTCTAAAGTATCTTGACCGTTCCGCAGAAGAACCTTTTGCCGCCTCGCCCACTATCCCCGCTTCCAAAGAATTCGCCTTCCGCTCCGGCACGCTTGTTGAGCGCTAATTGCTTAACTCAAATTTTTATGCTTTAATTGCACCTCTGGGCAGGCGTCTGCCTTTTATTTATGGAGATACGAAACATCGCAATTATCGCACAAGTCGTCGCGGCTCTGCCGCTCCTTGAGAACCCTCGGTTCTCAACGGGCTCCGCCCTGCTCTCCTATACGGGAAAACTACAGTTTTCCCGACCCCTTTCGACCAACATGTGCACTTAAATACAATGGAAATCAGAAACATAGCAATAATTGCACATGTTGATCATGGTAAGACTACTCTTACTGACGCGCTTTTGAGGCAAACCGGAATGGTCGAGGAGGGCACCTCGATGGACTCCAACGCGCTTGAGAAGGAGCGTGGCATCACCATATACTCCAAGAACGCATCACTTTTCTTTAAGAATACAAAGATAAACATTGTCGACACTCCCGGACATGCCGACTTCGGCTCTGAGGTTGAACGTGTTTTGCGCTCCA
>JAUYJR010000037.1 GCA_030699255.1 bacterium
CTTCAACTTCTCTTTGCGGCGGATCGCCTTTATCATTTGGAAAAAGAGATAATTCCGCTTTTAAAAAAGGGGGTGACTGTAATTTGTGATCGTTATTTTTTTTCAACCGTAGCATTTGGTAATGTTGACGTGCAGGACAGACCATGGCTTTTATCAATCAACGAAAAGACGCTTTCTCCCGACCTTGTCATTCTTTTAAAAGTATCCCCAAAGACGTGCATTGAACGCATCCGCGAAAACAGGCACAGCGTAGAACTTTTTGAGAGAGAAAAAATTCTTGAGAAGGTCTGGGAAACGTATAGCTGGCTTGCGAAAAAGTTTTCCTACACGAGAATAGTTGACGGAGAGAAACCAATAGAGCATGTTTCAGAAGCAATTCAAAACATTCTTATCAAGAAGTTTTCATGAATTATATCCCGACCATAGGTCTTGAAATTCACGCTGAGCTCAATACCAAGAGCAAGATGTTTTGCTCTTGTCCAAATACCTCTCTTCAGGAAGCTTCAAATACCAATATCTGTCCTGTTTGCATGGGGCATCCGGGAACCCTTCCGGTGGCAAACATGGAGGCGATTAAAAAAGTTTTGCTTGTGGGAAAGGCGCTTTCATGCACACTTGCGAATATTTCCAAATTTGATCGAAAGCACTATTTCTATCCCGATCTCCCAAAAGGGTACCAGATTTCGCAGTATGACATGCCATTATGCAAGAAAGGCTTTTTACAAATTGGAGAAAAATCCGTACGCATTACTCGTATTCACCTGGAAGAAGACGCAGGAAAGCTCTTGCACCCTACAGGATCATCTCATACACTTGCAGACTACAATAGAGCAGGAACTCCTCTCATGGAGCTGGTTACGGAGCCTGATCTCTCATCTGCAAAAGAAGCCCAGCTGTTTGCCCAGGAACTTCAGCTCATCTTGCGATACCTCAAAGCCTCTAATGCTGACATGGAGAAAGGGCAGATGAGGGTTGAAGTGAATATTTCGCTTTCCAAACAAAAAGAGCTTGGCACAAAAGTTGAAATTAAAAACCTCAACTCGTTTCGAGTAATGGAGCAAGCAATTTCTTTTGAAATTGAACGACAGACAAGTATTCTTGAACGCGGAGAGAAGGTTCAGCAAGAAACAAGAGGGTGGGACGAAAAGAAGAAAGAAACGTACGTTCAGCGGGAAAAAGAAGAAGCGCACGACTACCGCTACTTCCCCGAGCCGGATCTTCCTCCCATTATGATAACCCAAGAACAGGTAAACGAAGTCCTAGCTCTTATGTCGGAACTCCCAAGCCAGCGCAGAGAGCGTTTCCAAAAAGAGTACGGTATCTCAGTAGATGGGGCTGAGCTCTTTACCCAACAGAAAGAACTTGGCGAATATTTTGAGAAAGTAGTGAGCGAGCTTGGAGAGAATCTCTCTTCCAAGGTTCTTGCGGAGCGGATTCGCTTGGCTACAAACTACATGCAGTCTGATCTTGTAGGAATTCTTCAGGGAAAACTCATAACAGACAAGAGTGTTCGCCTAACTCCAGAAAACTTTGCAGAACTTATGATAATGCTGGAAGAGGGGAGTGTATCAAGCGCCATTGCCAAATCTTTGCTCAAAGACATGGTGGAAACGGGGGCCGACCCAAGCAATCTCATGCAAGACAAGGGTATCTCCCTTATTCAAGAAGAGGGAGAGGTAGAATTTATCGCAAAAGAAATTGTTTTAAAGAACCCCAAAGCAGTAGAAGACTTTAAAAAAGGAAAAGGAAGTGCCTTGCAGTTTCTTGTGGGCCAGATGATGGCAGCTACAAAAGGAGCTGTAAACCCGGAAGTTGCAGCCTCTATTCTTATCACTCTTCTCAAAAAGTAATATTGTTTGCGTTTTTAATACATGAACCATAGACTCTGAGCCTATGGTCCTTTCGTTTCCATGCAGTCCAATGCAGCTCGAATTGTGAATAGCCCAATGACGGGAGGAGGCTGGGTGCCCTTTACAAATTCTGTTGGTTATGGTAGAATCCTTGCAAGGGAGAGTTTCCTCATAAAAATATCGTCGAGTTTATGAGGAAACCAAATATAAGGACAGAACCCTGAAATATTCACTAAGCCAATTGTATTCATGGAAGGAACAATCAAAACCCTGACAGAAAAAGGATTTGGATTTATTGCCGTTGATGGCGAGGAGAAAGACCTGTTTTTTCACCAAAACGAACTCAAGGATGTAAGCTTTGACGAGTTGAGAGTGGGAGACAAAGTGTCTTTTGAGAAGGCCGATTCCCCAAAGGGACCCAACGCAGTAAGCGTAGTGCGCATCTAACTTTTTTAAGACTGATGCAACAGAAAACCAAGCTCAATATGAGCTTGGTTTTCTGTTTAGATTCAACTTAAGGAAAACTTGCCGCGGGCAAGCTTAGGGGGTGAGGAATGTTTTTGTGAGGGCATGAGCTTCTTGAGGAGAGGAAACCCAGTGGATACGCTTGTCTTTACCAAACCAGCGCATTTGGCGCTTGGCAAAGTTCCGAATATCTTGTTCTAAAGCTTTTGCCATTGCTTCCTTGGAAATTTTTGCCTGGAGAAATCGTGCCACCCAGCGATATTCAAGCCCCAGCTCCTCTAGCCTCTTCCACGACACTCCTTTTTTATGCAAGCTAGCAACTTCAGCCACCATACCCCGTTTCATACGCTGGATTAGTCGACTATGAATTCTTTCAAACAGCGTTTCTTCTTTATGCCGTATACCAAGAAACAATACGGGATAGGGGAGGGGTACAGAGTGTGGAAGGGGAACGGGTTGGCCCGTTGTAAGTACAATTTCAAGCGCTCGAATAAGTCTGCGCTTGTTTTGAGTTTCAATGGTTGTTGCTCTTGTGGGGTCCAATGCCTGCAGTTTTTTGTACAGCTCTTGCGCGGACTGTTTTTCAAGCTCCTGCCGCATTGCGGAATTCGGCTTTACCTCTGGCACCACAAGACCATCGCATACGGCATATACATAAAACGGAGAACCTCCTACAAGAAAAGGAACACTTCCTTTCTTATGAATATTCTCCATGGCTTTGTACGTAAGCTTCTGATACTGCGAAACGGTAAACCTTCTCCTGGGAGACGCTACGTCTAAAAGGTGGTGGGGGATTTCTCTCTGTTCTTTTTGAGTTATCTTTCCCGACCCAATATCCAACCCCTTGTATACCTGCCTTGAATCGGCTGAAATAACTTCTCCGTTAAATTTCTTAGCAAGGAAAATCCCAAGGCCGCTCTTTCCAGACGCATTTGCCCCAACAATGGCAATCAGTTTTCTATGATGCCCTACTCTTGATCTCTTCATGCAGAAAGGCGGCAACGGCTTCTATTTTCATTGTACCAATGTCTCCTTTGCCTCGCTTTCTCACCGCAAAAGTTCCCTCCTTTTCTTCTTTTTCTCCCACAATAAAGAGGTAGGGGATTTTTGCCTGCTCGCCCTCTCGAATCTTTTTTCCCAGAGTCTCCGAATGATCTCTCACAACAACGCGCAGGGCGGTGGCCGATGCCTCTCGTAGGGCTTTTGCCGCATTATGCGCCAGCTCATTAAATTTGTCTGATACAGGAAGAATCCACGCGTGCTCGGGAGAAAGCCAGAGGGGAAATGCTCCGGCATGGTGTTCTATGAGAACGCCAAGAAACCGCTCTGCCGATCCCGCAATGGCGCTGTGAATCATAATGGGCGTGCGGCGTTTGCCCTCTTCATCAACATACTCAAGATTAAAGCGTTCCGGCATGGTAAAGTCCAGCTGAATAGTAGAGAGTTGCCATTCTCGCCCAAGAGAATCCTTTGCAATGAGATCCATCTTGGGGCCATAAAACGCAGCTTCCCCTAAGGCTTCTTTGTAAGGAATACCTTGCTCTTTCAAGAGGTTTTTCATGAGAGCTTGAGACTTTTCCCATGTTGCATCTTCTCCCAAATACTGGTCTTTCTTTTCTTCGTCTCGCAGGGAAAGGCGAATCCAGTAGTTCATGCCGTATGTTTCCATGGCTTTCCGTATAGAATCGAGCAGTTTGGCAAATTCTTCTTGAATCTGATCCTCTCTGCAGAAGCAGTGTCCATCATCTTGCGAAAAAGCTCGCAAGCGGGTAAGTCCTGAGAGCTCTCCCGGCTTCTCGTCTCGATAGAGATTGGCAAAATCCGCAATGCGCACGGGCAGGTCTCGGTAACTCCTTGTTTGAGAAGCATACACTTGCGTGTGCTGGGGACAGTTCATGGGTTTAAGGTAGTACTCCTCTTCCGTATAATTGGAGTGCACACGGAACATGTCTTCTCGGTATTTTTCGTAGTGTCCCGATGTTTTAAAGAGATCTGCCTTGTTCATTTGCGGAGTATGCACTTCTTGGTATCCCATGGCATCTCGCAACTCTTTTGAATATCCCTGAATTGCCCGTAACACCGTAGTTCCTTTGGGAGCATACACGGGAAGTCCGGGTCCAATGAGATCGGAAAAGACAAACAGCCCAAGATCCTTGCCCAGCTTGCGATGGTCACGTTTCTTTGCCTCCTCAATCATTGTAAGGTGGGCTTGGAGATTTTCTTTTGTTTCAAAAGCAAGTCCATAAATGCGAGTAAGCATAATGTTTTTCTCGTCTCCTCTCCAGTAGGCTCCCGATATATGAGAGAGAGTAAAACTCTCAGGATCAATAGTGCTCAAGTTTTCCGCGTGCCCCCCGCGACATAGGTCGGTAAATGACCCTGCGGTATAGAGGGTAATAGGGGAGCCATCTTGAACAATGCCATCCATGAGTTCTTGCTTATAGGGATTGTCCTTAAAATACTCCCTTGCCTCTTGTTCTGAAACCTCTTTTCCCACAAACTCTTTGAATGTTGGGAGGAGCTCTCTCATCTTAGCCTCAATGGTTTTTAAATCTTCTTCTCCAACCGGAGAGGAAAACTCAAAGTCATAGTAAAATCCTGTCTCAATGGCAGGACCAAGTGTTGGTTTTGCATTGGGGTACAAGTCAAGCACAGCTGCGGCTAGGAGATGTGAGAGTGAGTGGCGAGTATGTTCTAGGTTCATTGTATTGGTGATAATTGCATTACTCTATCATATTTCCTTGAGTTCTTCCACCTCATCTGCAACAAATTTGCGCTCTCCATTGCGTGAATCCGGCCTTCCTACAATAAACAGAATCTTATCCGGTTGCAGTAACGCTCCCTTCTCCTCATAGAGATTTGGAAAAATAACCACCTCTATTTTTTCAGTTAAATCTTCCAGCACAAGAAAGAGCATAGGCTTGCCGCTCTTTGTGATAATTTTTTTTGCGCTTGCCACAATACCGCATATGCGAATTTTTCCCGTTTGAGAGAGTTGTCCGCCCGAGTCTTCGTAAAGGCTTGCAATAGAAAATGCTTTACTTGCAATCATTGCGCTAAATCGCTTAAGGGGGTGGGAACTCACGTACAAGCCTAGTAGTTCTTTTTCCCAACGAAGAATTTCTCGCTCTGTTGCGGGAGAAGCATCGTCTAAGACAAGGGAGGATGCCGCCTGCTCCATTGTTCCTCCAAATAAGGAGGTTTGAGAGCTGTTCTTGAGCTTCTCTCCTTCTCTAGCAACACTCAAGAGCTTGTCAATATTTGAGAGAAGACGGTTGCGCTCTCCAAACATATCAAACACGCCTGCTTTTACCATGCTTTCCAATGATTTTTTATTTAGGTCTCTTGAATGCACTCGCATGGCAAAATCTTGGATTGAGGCAAAGGGACCGTTTGTTTTTCGCTCCTCAATAATTACATCAACAATTTTCTCTCCAACATTCTTGATAGCCGATAGTCCAAAACGAATTTCGCTCTTGCTCGGCACCACGCTAAAATGACTGAAGCTCTCATTAATGTCCGCAGAGAGCACCTCAACGCCCATTTTCTTGCACTCGTCTATTAAGAAGGCAACGCGTTCAATATCCCCTCTATCTGCCGTTAAGAGCGCCGACATAAATTCAAGAGGATAGCGGGCTTTCAGCCAAGCTGTTTGGTAAGCAATAATGGCATAGGCTGCGGCATGGCTCCTGTTAAAACCGTATCGGGCAAACGGCAACATCCACTCCCATATCTGTTCAGCCACCACACGATTAATACTGTTTCTCACCATTCCTTCAATAAACTTTCCTTTCTGTTCCAAGAGAAGAGATTCGATTTTCTTTCCCACGGCTTTTCGCAATACGTCTGCTTCTCCCACGGAGAATCCCGCCAGATCCGTTGCAATGCGCATAAGCTGTTCTTGAAAGATACAAATTCCCTGGGTATTTTTTAAAATAGGCTCAAGAGAAGGGTGTAAGTACTCAATAGTTCTCCTCCCGTGCTTTCTTGCAATATATTCCGGAATAAGTTCCATGGGACCCGGGCGATAAAGGGCAATCATGGCAATGAGATCTTCAAATTCGGTAGGTCTCATTTCACGGAGGTATCGGCGCATACCCGAAGACTCCACTTGAAAAATTCCTATTGTATCAGCTCTCTGGAGCAGTTCAAACACCTTTTTATCATCATGTGGAATGCGCTCAATGTCCACGTTTACCTTATTGATGGCATAAATACGCTTGAGTGTATCTTCAATAATGCTCAGGTTCTTGAGACCAAGGAAGTCCATTTTTAGAAGACCCATGTCTTCTACACTCTTCATGTCATACTGCGTAACAATGTTCTTGTCCGCCTGCGTTGGGCGCTGGAGAGGAACGGACAACTGCAGGGGAGCAGAAGAAATAACCACTCCGCACGCGTGTGTTGAGGCATGACGGGCAACTCCTTCCAATTTCTTTCCCAAGTCAATGAGACGCCGGGCTTTCTCTTCCGCGTCATAGAGTTCTCGGAACTCCTCTACATTATCCAGGGTCATTTGCAGGGAATGGGCAAAGGGAATCATCTTTGCCACTTTGTCGCAGTAGCCATATTCATAGTCAAGAGCTCTTCCCACGTCTCTAATCACCGCGCGAGCCGCCATAGTTCCAAACGTAATAATTTGAGCAACGTGATCCCTGCCATATCGTTCTGCTACATAATCGATAACCTCATCCCGCCGGTGATCCGCAAAATCAAGATCAATATCAGGCATAGAGATACGCTCTCTATTGAGGAATCGGTCAAAAAGCAGGTTGTAGCGCAACGGATCAATGTTAGTAATATTAAGTACATATGACACAAGAGATCCTCCCGCGGATCCTCTTCCCGGGCCCACTACAATATGTTTGCTCTTTGCCCAGTTCACAAGATCCTGCACAATAAGAAAGTAGGTGGCATACCCTGTTTGCGCAATAACCTGTAACTCGTCTTCTAAGCGTTCTTGAGCCAAGTGACCTAAAAGCTCCGGTTTTTTTTGTAATCCCTGAACAGCTAACTCTCGCAAGTACTCATCCGCGCTCTTTTCTTTGGGAAGAGGGTATGGAGGAAGTTGAATGTGCCCCAACTCCAGCTCAAATGAGCAAGAGTCCGCTATCTTGCAGGTATTTTCAACCGCTTCGGGCGTGTCTCTAAACATCTCCGCCATATCCTTGTGCCCCTTCATAGAGAAGTCATCGTGCCGCAGAGAAAGACGATCTTCGTCGTCTTGTTTTGCTCCCGTATTGATGAGCATGAGAACATCCTGGGCTTCGGCATCTTCTGGGCGCATGTAGTGGCAATCAGCCGTAGCAACAAGGGGAATGCCGGTTTCCTGTGCAATTATCCTAATCTCTTTATTTACCTGGGCCTGGGCTGGAATATTTGGATGATCTTGGATTTCAAGGTAGAAGTTGCCTTTTCCAAACAGCTTCTCGTAACGCAAAGCAAGCTCTTTTGCGTCATGAAGGCGACCCGCAAGAATCATTTGAGGAATCTTTCCTTTTAAGCATCCTGAGAGTGCAGTGAGTCCCTTTGCGTGTGTATCCAGGAGCTCTTCGTCAATTCTTGGCTTGTAATAAAATCCGTTTAGATGGGCTTCTGTTACCATGGCCACCAGATTTTGGTATCCTTCTTTGGTGCGAGCAAGCAACACAAAGTGATAACTCTTGTCATCAACTCCCGCTCGCTTCTGCGCCCTGCTCTCATGAGCAACGTATACTTCGCAACCAATGATGGGCTTGATTCCTCGAGCCTTTGCCTTTTTGTAAAACTCCACGGCGCCGTACATAACGCCATGATCTGTTAACGCAACGCTCTCCATGCCCAATTCTTGGACACGATCAAGAAGCTGATCTATTTTTGCCAGCCCGTCAAGAAGAGAGTAGTGGCTGTGAACATGAAGGTGTACAAAAGAGTTTGCCATACCGTTGTGTATTGTACGTGTTTTCTATCGTTTGGCAAAATGGGATGCTGACTGCATACACTATGACGCACTTTGCCTTCTAACTTCGAGCATATGCCTTCAGAAGAGAACGCCATAAAATTCTGCTTGCGAACGTCCTTCTAAAAGCACATGCTCTCCGTTAGTCACGTATAATTCCCACTATTTAAACGAAAAGATATGTTCTCGAAGTTAATGAGCTATACTACTTTCTAACCTTCGCCCATACTGCTTTTTCTGTTAGAATAATGTATGACAAAGAAGTTTGTAGCCTACATTGACGAAGTGGGGAGAGGGGCGCTGGCCGGACCTGTTATGGCCTGCGCTGTCTGCATTACCTCTCCCAACGCTGAACTTCAAACATACGGGGAAAGAGATTCGAAACAACTCTCTCCCAAAAAGAGAGAGGAGATTTATACTAAAGTTTTTCGCCACCCCAACATTGTTTGGGCTATTGGATCCGCATCATCTCAAGTGATAGATCAAAAAAACATTCACCAGGCAACACGGCTGGCCATGAAACTTGCAGTACGATCTCTTGAAAAAAAGTTGAGTAAAAAAGGAAAGCAGATTCATTCTCTTGTGATTGACGGCACATCTCTCCTTGATTCAACGCTTCCACAAAAAGCTGTTCCCAAGGCGGACGCGCTTTTTCCTGCTTGCGCCATAGCTTCCATTATTGCCAAGGTAACAAGAGATCGGCTTATGATCCGCTACCACAAAACCATGCCTTCTTACCTTTTCTCAAAACATAAGGGGTATGGAACAAAAGAACATGTTTTGGCCATTGCACAGCATGGTATTTGTAATATTCATCGCGTATCTTTTCATGTACCGTCATGATCAATGTTACTTATCAAGAAAACTTGGAACGGGAGACCACCATTGAGTTTTTTAGGGGATCGGGTCCCGGAGGCCAGCACCGCAATAAGAGGGAAACCGGAGTAAGATTGCGCCATATTCCTTCAGGTGTTGTGGTGGAAGCGGTTGAGGAGCGGTCTCAGGCGCGGAATAGGGAGGTGGCATTTGAACGCCTTGCAGAAGAGTTGGAAAAACTCTCAACACCGGAAACGCCTCGAATTCCCACAAAACCCTCCCGTTCTCAAAAAGCAAATAGACTTAAAGAAAAACATGAGACGTCAGAAAAGAAGAAACTCCGCAAACCTCCTGTACTGCCGGAGACATAGGGCAAGACACGCACAGAGACACAGATGTGCACAAGCCATGTCAGAGAAAGCTTAGTTCCGGTAAACTATCCCCACCTTACCGGAACTAAGCTTTTGACAAGTTCAGATGGCAATATCATAAAAACTACGGTAGGATGACTTACTATATGAATATTGTAAAAGCAGAATTTGTTAAAGGCGTTATTGGAGATGATTACGGTGTGGAGGATACCTTGCCCCACATTGCTTTTTTTGGTCGTTCCAATGCTGGAAAGTCCAGTTTGATTAATTCTCTGGTTGGCAGAAAAAATCTGGTAAAAGTGAGTAAGATGCCGGGAAAAACAAGAGAGGCAAATTTCTTTTGCATTAACGATGAGTTCTACCTAGTTGATTTTCCCGGATACGGGTACGCAAAGCAGTCAATCAAAGATCGTAATAAAATGGTTGAGAGAATTTTCTGGTATGTGGAGTTTTCTCAAGCAAGGCCACGTTCGGTGTTTGTTATTATTGACGCAAAGGTTGGTTTAACGGCCTTGGACAAAGATATGCTCAATATTCTTCAGGCAAACAAACACCATATTGTTATTGTGGCAAATAAAATAGATAAGTTCCCAAAGAGCGCTCTTAAGGAACAGATTGCACTGATTAAAAAAGAAGCAAAAGACATACCAATTTTAACCTATTCTGCCAAAACTCATGAGGGAAGAGAGCAACTTCTTGAAAAAATTGCTGGCATTCTAACGTCCTCTCCTGCGCATGAAGATACCATCCACTAGAGAATGTATGAGATGCGATTGGGCGGAAACAAGTGATGAAATGAGGGAGTACCACGATACCGAGTGGGGGACTCCTCAGAAAAACGATCTAATTCTTTTTGAGTACATTCTCCTGGATTCTTTTCAGGCAGGATTGAGTTGGGCCACCATTTTACATAAAAGAAAAAGCTTCCAAAAAGCATTTAGCAACTTTGATCCAAAACGTATTGCAAAATACGGCACCAAAGAAATTACCGCGCTGGTAAACAATAAGGATATTGTGCGACATAAAGGAAAGATTGAGGCTACCATTGGAAACGCAAAGATATTTTTGGCAATCCAGAAAGAGTATGGGAGTTTCAGCTCATACCTCTGGAGATGGGTTAGCGGAACACCAGTACAAAGCAAGTGGAGAAAACAAGAAGAAGTTCCCACAAATACAAAACTTTCAGACGCCATATCTAAAGATTTAAAAGCGCGTGGATTCCGGTTTTTTGGATCAACCATTTGCTACGCCTTTTTGCAGGGAAGTGGAGTTGTGAACGACCATGTCACAACCTGTTTTCGATATGCAAGTCTTCCTCAAAAGGGTATTGCAAAAATATAGAAATACTATACACTAGGGAATCCTAGGCAAAAAGCTTGGGATAAAAGGGGGAAGATTTCGTGATTACGAAAAGGGAGTTGTTTGAGTTTCTGTTAGAGACTCAGAAACAAGGAACCGCAAGATTAGCTCTTTCTAGCGCAGCACACGGAGGAGAGCCGTACACAGATTTTGACGGAAAGTTCATTCACGATCATAATGCTTCCGCTCTTGATCACAAGAACAAGAGAGAGCAATTCGATCGAAAACAGAATGAACCTCTCCTGACAAGCTTCGAGTTACCAGGGGCTCTTTCCGAAGTAGAATGTGGGTCCCTTGTCCATGTCCAATATGCGGATGGGGATAAGGAAAAAATTTTCATTCTGCCCCTAAACTACCCCGAATTCGAAACGGCTCAAGCGATTGCAAAAGTTTCCTCAAAAGAATCTCCAATCGCCAGGGCCTTGATCGGAAAGAAGAAGGGAGAATCTGTAGTCCTTGGATTCGCGGAAATACTGATCTTAGATATCAGATAGTTTCAGAAGCCCCGGCCAACTTAGTAGGCGGGGGCTTTTCATGTTTAAAAGCACCTTTGACTTAAGGCTAAGTCTGTGGTAGAAGGAGCCACTATGGAGCGGCAAATCAGAGTAAAAAACGCGCGAATCCGCTACGCGGTAAAGCGAACATCCTCGGTAAAATCCCCCAGTCTACGGGTTTATCGGAATGGACGATTTGTTGTACTAGCTCCTCTGAGCATGCGATATGAGAAGATTCAGGAATTTCTGCGATCCAAAGCAGATTGGCTATTGGAGCAGTACCGATTCTTTCGACGTTTTCAAGGACGCCTCCTTTTTACCACCAGCAAAGACGCCTATTTAAACTATAAAGAAGAGGCAAGAGCATTTGTGAAGAATAGGCTAGATTTTTATAAAAAAATATATCGTGTTTCTCCCAATCAAGTTCGTATAAAAAATCACAAGGTGACCTGGGGAAGCTGTTCTGAAAACGGAAACCTGAACTTTAACTACAAGCTTCTCTTTCTCCCTCGCAGACTGGCAAACTACCTTGTTGTACACGAACTCTGCCATCTCAGAGAATTTAACCACTCCCCAAAGTTTTGGAAATTGGTAGAACAAACGTTTCCCGATTACCATCAGCTGGAACAGGAGCTTCGGTATAGGTATTAAAAAACAAAAACTATTTGACGAGCATACATGGGCGCGGTATCATGGGCATATAAAGAATGTGCCCTAATCTATTTATTGGACCATGACAAATCCGGAAGAACAGCAAGAGCAGGTTTCACAAAATGTCCCTAGCAACGTAATAGAGAATAGCGCGCAAGAATCGTGGTCTGTTTCAGTGCAGGAAGGAGCAAAATCAAATAAAACCATCCTTGCCGTTGTTGGTATTGTGCTAACAATTGCTCTTGGGGGATTGGGATACATGTACTACACGGGATCTGCCACAAATAGAGCCCTGTTGCAACGGTAAACGGAGAAAGGATTACAAGGAGCGAATTAGACGCCTATGCAGACAATGTGGCGGCAAATGCTCAAATGCCTTCTATAAGCGAGGAGGAACGAAAAGAACTTGAAAGCTACTCGCTGGATCTCATGATTGGAGAGAGACTACTCTTGCAGGAAGCAAAAACACAGAATATTGTTGCCTCATCTCAAGAAGTTGACTCACAGCTAACCATGATTATGGCTGACTTCTCCAGTGAAGAGGAGTTTCAGCAGGCGCTTGCTCAGTCAAATATTACTAAACAAGATCTTCGAGAAAGCCTTGAAAAGCAGAACATATTCATTCAGTTAGCTCAAATATCCGTTTCAGAAGAAGAAATGATGCTTCTTTACGAGAGTGAAATGGCAGAGCAAGAAGATGCTCCTCTCTATGAAACCGTAAAGCCTCTGATTCGCCAGCACATTGAA
>JAUYJR010000038.1 GCA_030699255.1 bacterium
TCATCTTCTCCTAAAGATGTTATCCAAAGAAGAGAGGAGCAAACATAGTATATGGCTCAAAACCAATCTTCAACATCATTCCTTGATACGGACGC
This sequence comes from bacterium, assembly GCA_030699255.1. Classification (GTDB taxonomy): domain Bacteria; phylum Patescibacteriota; class Minisyncoccia; order Minisyncoccales; family UBA10102; genus JAUYJR01. Next base: position 96 of record JAUYJR010000038.1, read on the forward strand.
AATGTTCTTTATATTTTTTGCTCTCATGCTCGACTTCCTCGGATACATTGGTCTCTTTCTTACCCTGGGCATTGGGGGAGCGCTTGCGGGGCTCACTCTTGGCATTCCACTCACACTCTGGATGATGTCTAAAGACACAAATGCCGAACTCGCCCAGCATAGACTTAAATCCCTTAAAGGAGGAAAGAATCTTGGAGTAGGGCAGGCGGCAAAACGGAAAATAGCCATGCGAGGGCTCAAGCGATATCTCTTGGGGAGTTTCTTGGTGTTTTGGCCCTATTGGACATTGTCTGTATTTAAAGTGATTCGGACGGGATCTTCAGGATCTGTTGATACAAAAGAGAATGCGCTTTCGGAAGAAGGGGAGGGCACAAAAGAAGAACCAAAGGCACAAGAGGACGTACCCTTAAAACCCGCGGAATAATATTGCCACACAATTACAAAGAATGGTACAATACCAGATGATGCGAAGAACTATTTTTCTTGCCTTAATTGCGTGCGCGATTGTTCTTGTGTTTCCTGTGGTAGCTGATGCGCTAAACCTTAACCTGCAATACCCAAAGTTTGGAGGGCTGGATCTTAATAAGAACCAAGACCTTGCAACCCTTATTCCATGGATTTACAACGGGCTCATTGGACTTTCCGGATTGGCCGCGTTTGTTATGCTGGTACGGGCCGGTGTTTTGTGGATGACCTCCTCTGTAAACCCAAGCGGTATTGCGGAAGCCAAAAGCATGATGCAGAGTGCGGTTTTGGGCCTCCTACTCGTCTTAACCTCATACATTATTTTGCAAGTCATAAACCCCGAGCTTCTCACTCCTACGCTTCCTGATATTTCAAATACAAGATAACAAGAAAACAGGCGCCATGGCGCCTGTTTTCTTGTTATTTACTTCTTGTTTTACAAAGCCGGTTTTACAATCACCCGGCGGGTTTTACCCTCTCCTATACTTTCGGAAACAATGTCTGCCCGTTCTCCTAGCTCTGTGTGGATAATTCTGCGTTCCGCGGGAGACATAGGGGGAAACTCCTTCTCTTTCTTTAGAAGAGCCACCTCGTCTGCCACATTGCGCGCAATCTCACGAATATATTGCTCCTTGCTCTTTTTGTAGTTATTTACATCTAAGCACACATAGAAGCGCTGTTCCGGAACACGCTTTCTTAGAAAAACTTTTAGTACGTATTCCAGATCGGCAAGCACTTTTCCCTGCTCCCCAATCAGCTCTTTTGGGCTGGGTGTTGTGATACTTACCAGAACAGAAGACTCCTCCTTCTCTTCTACCGTAACACTCCCTTCAACGCCAAGTTTTTGCAAGAACGCTCGTGCTTCTTTTTCAATTGTTGTAAAAAATGCTTTCTCTATCATTCTCTCTTTGTACCAGAACTGGAGAAAATTTCAAGCTTCCTCGTTTGTTTTTTTGCCTTGCAAGCGCCATTGTTGCCACAAAGAAAATATGCTTGTGGTAATCCAGTAGATTCCAATAGCGGATGGGAGTTGAGAAACAATGCCCGCCGTAACCATAGGAAAGATAATTGTCATCTGCTTCTGCATGATCCTTGCCATATCGGAAGAAGACCCCGCGGAAGAGCTCATTTGTGTAGCATGCTTTGTTTGGAGAAATTGAAAAAATCCCGCCATCAACGCAATGCCAAGCGATTTCTCGCTGAGCATAATCATTCCCAAAAACGAAGGATCAATAACTCCGGGATGAGGAATAAATGAGTAGAGAAATTGAGACAACTCTTCCGCGCCAAGCCCATTCCAAAACACCCTATACATGGCAATAAGGATGGGAAACTGGAGAAGAATGGGGCCTATGCCTGCAAACGGGTTTATCCCTTCCCTTTTGTACAGATCCAAAATCTCCTTTGCCTGTTTTTCTTTGTCGTTTTTGAGTCGCTCCTGCAGCTCTTTAACCTTTGGCTGGAGCAAGGCAAGCCTCCTTTGCGCAACAATTGCTTTTGCGCTCAAGGGATATAGGACAAACCGCAAGAGAAGCGTGAGGGAAATGATTGCAATACCAAAATCATTTCCTGGAATAAACTGGTAAAAAACAACCAGCCCATTAAAGAGTGGTTGGTACAAAAAAGTTATAAAGAGGTACGAGAGCATGAATTTACAAGTTCAGAAGCGAAGTTTTTTGTAAAGCGGATAATACCGATTCTCGAATCTCTTTTGCGTTATATTGCGCAATATTCTTGCCTGGCAAAACAATAACAACAACATCTTTTTTCTGTGGAAACCCGGAAAGGGTTAGCCGTAGAAACTCCGAGATGACTCTGCGTATTCTATTGCGCTTTACCGCGCTCCTGGAAACCTTCTTGCTCACCACAATACCAAAGCGAGGGCCTGGCTCTTTTGAAACGCAAAATTTCACAAGAATGGCTCCCTCTCGCGCGTGCACCCCCTGCGAGAAAACGCCCTGAATATCCTTCTTTTTCTTGAGACGATGCGGTTTTGCAAGCATGCAAGACTTCCGGCACTATACCGTAAGGAGTTTGCGCCCTTTTGCCCTTCTGCGAGAAAGAACTCGACGGCCTGTTTTTGTTTTTGTGCGAACCAAAAACCCGTGTGTTGTTTTTCGCTTTTTTTTCTTTGGTTGATATGTCTGACTCATTACGCATGAGTATACCGTAAATTATCCGTACCGTCAACGCAGAGCCTTGAATTCTAGTTTGAAACGCAATATCCCACCGCCGTCATTCTGGAGCTTACCCCACTCCACGTCATTGCGAAAGTACTATGAGTCCGTCAACTCCGAGAGTATACCTTTGCAAGACCGTCAAAATTCTGCTGAATTTTTGCCTTGCGCTTCGCACCGTCGTGCTTCAGGGCCATCTTGCAAAGGCATACTCTCTTCGTTGTAAGTGAGGAAGTCATGCTTTGTTAACGC
>JAUYJR010000049.1 GCA_030699255.1 bacterium
TTCCAGTGGGGAACCACTCAGAACCTTGGGCAGGAGACCAGCATACAGACCATCTCTTCGTCTGCGAATGTGAACACAGCCATCTCGGGTCTTGCTCCCAGCACCACCTACCACTTCAGAGTGGTTGCACAGAACCAGCACAACACAGCTTTTGGGAGTATCATGAGTTTTACGACGCAGCATGTTCCCGCGCCAACTCCCACCCCAACTCCTACCCCAGCCCCAACTCCCGTTCCAACAGTAACAATAAGAGCAAACAATAATCTTGGACAAACCTCGGTTCCTTATGGAAGCAATGTTCTCTTGTCTTGGACATCTTCCAATGCCACCTCATGTGTGGCCACAGGGGCATGGTCTGGTGGCAAGATTATTGCGGGAAATGAGAATACAGGGTTTCTCTTTGGACCTTTTTCCAGAACGTATGTTCTTACATGTTCTGGATCGGGCGGAACGTCTAACAGCGACAGCGTAACCGTGTATACACAGGCTCCGTATATTTCGCTTACCTCTTTTTCTCCCACGCTTTCTGTGAATCTTGTTGCAAGTCCTTCCGTGGGGCAGGCTCCTTTGCACAATGTTTCTCTGACTGCTTCCGTATCTGGCACGGCAACGGGAAATATTCGATACTTGTTTGACTGCCAAAATGATGGCTCATGGGAACATGATTCAAGTTGGGTATCATCAAGCGCGTACTCATCCCAATCTCTCTGCAGTTATGCGAGTTCTGGTACCTATACTGCTCGCGTAAAAGCCGAGCGCATGGGGCTCATTGCCGAAGGACTTGCCACCATTACGGTTGGTTCTCCTGCAACAACCGGGGGGCTGAAAGTTGAAAAAACGGGGGCGAATCAGAGCATGGGACAATCTGCGTTTGCGCGTTCTTTCATAGCCAAGCCTTTGGAAGTGATAACGTTTAGAGTTTTAGTGTTTAATACGGGCTCAACAATAGTGCACAATGTTATTGTCCGAGACGCTATTCCCCAAGGCATGCTCTACAGAGGATTTCTCAAGAAGAACGAGCAGGATATAGGGGGAAGCATGGTAGATGGGGTAAACATTGGGAGCTTGTCTCCCGGACAGGTTATTACGCTTACCTATCGCGCTGATGTGGCGGCAGCTAATCAGTTTCCTTTAGGAAGTGTAAATCTTACAAATACCGTGAGTGCCACAAGTTCTAATGTTGTTGCAACAGATTCCGCAACTGTGGCGGTAACGGTTGGAGAAGTTTTGGGAGTTACAACAGGACCCACGCATGTTTCAACGGGATCCGGAAGCATAGTAGTTCTCTCTCTATTTGCAGTACTCCTTGCACTCATGGGAATGAGCTATGTGTTTCTCTTGCGCCGCTATCTGGTTTTGGAAATTATTCCTCAGGCTCGCAAGAGCAGATCTGAGCGAGAGTTTGAACGGGCAGTTGGGGAAGCGCGGGAGCAGATGGAACCAGGCATTTAACTCTATGTCTCAAGTAACGATTGCAAGTATTCTCACCGTACTGTGGGAAGAGCTTACTCGGAACGCAAAGCTTGTTATATTCTTGAGTTTGTTTGCGATTATTGTCATTCTGACTTTGATGTTTCGGCCTTTTGAAGGAGGAGTTGTTGCCGGCTTTGGAACAGTGCCTTCATGGGAACGGGGATACATTGCGGAAATGGGTATAGAGGTTCCACTGTCAACGCGGAGGCCTGTTCCGGTTTCTCCCGGGTCTCTTACAATCTCAAAACTTGGCGTGCAAGCTCCTATGCATTTTGTACAGAGCGTGCTCCCCGATGATTTTGGAGAACCTATGAAAAAGGGCGTGGCATGGTTCCCCTCTTCTATACCGGGGGAGCGTGGGAGGGTGGTAGTATTGGGACACAGCGCTCCTCCAGGATGGATGGGACTAAACCCGTATCTCAACATATTTAGCAAAATTCATACGCTTGAGGAGGGAGATATCATCACCCTGGACGTGGAAGGAGTAACCTACACATATAAGGTAAAAGGGGCTGTTGTGATTATGGAAAAAGGAGAGCCTCTCCCACCGTTTATAGGAACAAAAGGGGAGCTGGTTCTCATAAGTTGCTGGCCACCAGGGATTGACTACAAGCGCATGGTAATATTTGCCGAACAGATATAGCAATGATTCTGTGGGTTAAAGATCATATTTTTCCTCACGGGGGAAACAATCATGTTCCTCGTATTTTTCATAAAAAAATTGTGGGGTATGTGCTGGCGGGAATTATGGGGGTTGAGGTTATCTTTCTTGTTTCAGCGCTATTCCTTTTGCCGGGAAGCGGGTTTTTGGCCTCTTTTGCTCCAGAAGCCCTCATGCGTTTGGCAAACATAGAGAGGCAAGATAGAGAAGTTCCCACTCTTAGGGTAAACTCTCTATTGGAACAGGCGGCAAAACTCAAGGCGCAGGATATGGCTGAACGCGGGTACTTTGCGCACAACACCCCCGAAGGAAAGCCTCCATGGATTTGGTTGCAGAAAACGGGGTACAAGTTTATTTATGCGGGAGAAAATCTTGCTGTAAACTTTATAGACGCTCAAGACGTGAACTCTGCCTGGATGGATTCTCCAACACATCGGAGCAATATTCTGAACAGGCACTACCAAGAGATTGGCATTGCCACAGCTATTGGAGAGTATAAGGGGCGAGAAGCCATATTTGTGGTGCAGTTTTTTGGAGCTCCAATTGTGCAGACGCCTTCTCCTGTCTCAAGTCAAGAGGAGAAATCTTCTCCTTTTCAAGAAAAAGAGCAAGTAAAAGAGGAGCCTTTCATAGCGGTTGAAGAGCAAGAGAAAATAGAAGAGGAGCCCTCTGTGGTGGTTGAAGATCAAAAGGATACTGAACTGAAAGGTGTTGTGGTTGCTGTTTCAGAAGAAGCATCACAGGAGTTTGTGCGAGGAGCCGTAGGAATGTATACGCTCTCTCGCCCAAAGGGCAATACCAACATGCTCTTTGCTCTCATTGCCATACTATTTGGATTGGTGTTGCTTGTAAAAATGCTGGTACGATTTCATGTGGTGCATGACCGCCCACTTCTTTTTAGAAGTATGGTGGTGCTTGGGGTAATTATATTATTTAGAGCGATCAATGAGTATATCTCCATTTCAGGCATCTCTATAGGCCTTGGATCTTAAATCATTTTTAGAGCTAGACTCGGCCTAAGTTTGGATATTGACAAATAAGATAGGCTGGTGTATAATGCAGACATAGTGGGGACAAGCCCCCCAAGGGACGACAGACCTTCCTCGAGCAAGGTCTGTTGTTTTTTTGTGGGTATTGCAAGAAAAGGGATTGTTGGTATACTCAACCATGAAACCGAGAGGCAGCACCCACTATATTACCTTGGGGGGTTAACGCTCTCGGTTTCGCTTTTATATTTCACATTACGAAACTCTCTGCTCGGATATATTTTTTCTGCGGACCGTCATGGGGGCGCAAAGCACATACAAACATAAGATTTAGAAGCGGCTGCGTGATATGATTTCACGGCGCGACGACGATGGAGTAGCCAGAGCTACTTCAAGGAGGAGCAACGCAGAAATCAGTCACGCAGCAGCTTCCCAAGGGGCGGGCCTCTTTTACCCATCTTCTGCGTTGCTTGTCGCTCATGTGCCGTTTGGCACACATCACTCCTCGCGCCTTGAAGCTGGATAAAAGAGGTTCCGCTAAACTTATGTTTGTATGTGCTTTGCGCCCCGACTCTACTGAGTTTTTGACTCGCTCTCGCGCCGTCGCGCTCCGAGAGCCGCCGCAAAAACATATCCCTCGCACGAGTTTCGTGATTCAGAGCTTTGCAATATGCAACATATAAAACACCTAAAAAAAGAGCTACCGGGTTTAAGGGAACAGGTTGTTCTTGCTCCCTATACCACGTTTGGCATTGGGGGCCCTGCAACCCTTTTCTTTGAAGCCAAAAGTATAGAGGATATTGTTTGCGCTGTTGGGGTGGCGCGCGCAAGCGGTGTTCCATTTTTTCTTTTGGCAGAAGGTAGTAATGTACTTTTTTCAGACAGTGGATTTCCCGGACTTGTTATTCATGTTTGTACCAGCCTATGGAATATTAATGACATGGAGTTAAGAGTAGAAGCGGGAGTTCCTATGCGCGTCTTGGTGAAAGAAACATGCCAAAGAGGCATGAAGGGATTTGAGTGGGCGGGAGGACTGCCCGGAACACTTGGAGGAGCCATACGAGGAAACGCGGGCGCGTTTGGCGGAGAGATAAAAGACAACGTGGTTTCTGTTACCTGCCTGGATGGCGAGGGGAAGATGGTAACGTTACCAAACAAAGAGTGCACGTTTGGATACAGAACCTCACTATTTAAAGAGAAGGGGCTTATTGTGTTGTCTGCTGTGTTTCGCTTTGATCCTGGTGACACAAAAGAACTTAATAAAATTGCTCTGTCTCGCATTGAATACAGAAAGGAGCGCCATCCCTTGGAATACCCAAACGCGGGAAGCATGTTTAAAAACGTTCCTCTTGCTTTGGTGCCAAAAGAGCTATATGAATTTGTTTTGCCTGCCGTAAAACAAGATCCGTTTCCCGTGGTGCCCGCCGCGTTTCTTATTGCGCAAGCAAACCTAAAGGGAATGAGAAATGGG
>JAUYJR010000054.1 GCA_030699255.1 bacterium
CTGTTTCTTGTTTGGGTAAAAAACATGTGATAGAATAAGGAACATATGAATCAGAAAGGATCTACTCTTATTGTTAGTATTGCCATGCTTCTTATTGCGGGAGTAGCTTTTGGCGTTGGATATATAACGGGGCAGGAGCAGGCTCGCGTTGTTCCTATTGAGGGGTTGGTGAACCTGGAGAACGGAAAGCCCGATGCGGTGGATTTCTCCCTGTTCTGGGAGGCATGGAAGGTTGTACAAGATCAGTATGTTGATACGGAGCTGGATGTGCAGAAGATGGCACAGGGAGCAATTGCCGGCATGGTTGAAAGTCTAGGGGATCCGTACACGGTGTTTATGGACTCTTCGGATACAAAACGTTTTCTGCAAGACATTGAAGGTTCCTTTGAGGGTATTGGCGCTGAAATTGGATTTCGAGACAGCGAGCTCCGCATCATAGCTCCTCTTAAGGGGACTCCTGCCGAACGAGCCGGGCTTCGCGCGGGAGACTACATTGTGCAAGTTGATGAAAAAAGCACGCGATCCATGAGTATTGAGGAGGCGGTCTCCCTCATTAGAGGAAAAGGAGGAACAGAGGTGGTACTCACAATCTTTCGGGAAACATGGGACGCTCCCAAAGACATTGCCATTCGGCGGGATACCATTGTCATTCCTTCTCTTGAGGTGGAGATTCTGGAAGGAAACATTGGATACATTCGCCTCTATCACTTTTCCAAGAAGGCAAAAACCGATTTTGACAAGGCGGCTTCCGACATGCTCAATAAAGGAGTTGAAGGAGTTGTTCTGGATGTTCGCAATAATCCGGGAGGGTTATTACATATTGCGCAAGATATCTCGGGTTGGTTCCTAGAGAGAGGACAACCAGTGGTGTACCAGGTTTCGCGGAGCGGGGAGAAAGAAGCTCTTCTTGCCATGGGAAATGGGCGATTGCGATCAATTCCTGTTGTGGTTCTCATGAATGAGGGATCTGCTTCCGCATCAGAGATTTTGGCTGGTGCATTGAGAGATCACCGAGGAGCCATGCTGGTGGGGCAGGATTCGTTTGGAAAGGGATCTGTGCAGACTATTGAGAACCTTCGCGACGGATCCTCTCTAAAAGTTACCATAGCTCGCTGGATGACGCCTGCGGGACATATTATTTCAGATGTTGGGCTTACGGCGGATGTTTACGTGGAAATGACAGAAGAAGACGAGAAGGGGGGAGTAGATCCTCAGAAAGATCGCGCGGTTGAACTGTTGCTGGAAATGAGGTAGTATGGGAGAAGATAAAGAACTCAAGCCTATGCGTGTTATACTCCTTCAAGACGTAAAAACCATTGGAAAGAAGTTTGATGTAAAAGAAGTGGCAGACGGATATGCCAGAAACCTTCTTTTTCCCAAAAAGCTCGCAAAAATAGCAACTCCCCAAGCCCTTGAATGGCTGGAACTGCAGAAAGAAATCCAGGAAAAGAAAGCGGAAGAAGATCTGAAAAAAATCCAGGGAACTGCTTCTCAGCTGGATAACCTGGAAGTGGTTATTCAGGTAAAGACGGGAAACGAGGACCAGCTCTTTGAGTCAATAACGGCTCAAAAACTGGTGGATCGTCTGAAAGAGATGGGATTTGCGGTAAAGAAGAGCAAGATTCAGCTAAAAGAACCAATCAAGGAATTGGGAGAATTTTCCGTTCCCGTTTCTCTTGATCATAATTTGGAAGCAACAATCCGAGTCTTGGTTGTGGGAGAATAGGAGGATCAATACTATTTTATGGCAAAGTTTCTATTTGTGGCGGGGGGAGTCATGTCCGGAGTGGGAAAAGGAGTGGCAACAGCCTCTATTGGAGCCATCCTCAAGAGCAAAGGATTTAGCGTTTCTGCCATCAAGATTGATCCGTATCTTAACATGGATGCCGGTACCATGAACCCCGTAGAGCACGGGGAAGTTTTTGTAACGGATGACGGCACGGAGTGTGACCAGGACATTGGCAACTATGAACGATTTTTGGATAGGAATTTAAGCACAATAAACTACCTCACAAGCGGGAGGGTTTACCACGCGGTAATTGAGAAAGAACGAAAGCTTGAGTATAACGGAGAAACCGTTGAGGTTGGCGTGCATATTCCGGAAGAAATTATTGCCCGCATCAAGCAGGTAGCCACGCATGATAAAGCCGACTTTGTGTTGGTTGAAATTGGAGGAACAGTGGGGGACTATCAGAACGTGTTGTTTCTGGAAGCATCTCGTCTCATGAAGCTTGCCTCTCCCAATGACGTACTCTTTGTTTTGGTAACGTACCTACCGGTTCCCCGCATGCTGGGGGAGATGAAGACTAAGCCAACGCAACATGCCGTACGCGCGCTCAACGCTACGGGTATTCGTCCTGATTTTATTGTTGCGCGATCCGAAGCTCTTGTAGACGGCCCTCGCAAGAGAAAGATATCAGTCTTTTGCAATGTTGCTCCCGAAGATGTCATCTCATCTCCCGATGTTTCTTCCGTGTATGATATTCCCATTCAGTTTGAAGAAGATCAGCTGGGAAATCGCATCTTGAAGAAGTTCCGCATGAAAGAGCGGGCAAAGGATTTAAAAGAGTGGAGAAAACTCTCTCTCAAAGCAAAAGGTAAGGCTCCCGAGATTTACGTTGGAGTGGTTGGAAAATACATTACTTCCGGAGACTTTATGCTTTCCGACTCCTATATTTCTGTTGTGGAAGCCATTAAACACGCTTCCTGGGCAAAGAATCGTACCCCCCGTATTCTCTGGTTTTCAGCCGAAGAGTATGAAAAGAAAGGGGCGTTAAAAATTCTCCAGAAAGATCTCAAACAGTGCGACTGTGTTATTGTGCCTGGAGGATTTGGAGAACGCGGCACCGAAGGAAAAATTCTTGCGATTCAGCACTGCAGGGAAAATAACATCCCATATCTGGGACTCTGTTTTGGCCTTCAGCTTGCAATTATTGAGTTTGCCAGAAATGTATGTGGCATGACTCGCGCAACGTCTCGTGAATTCTCAAAAACAGGGGATTTGGTTATTGATGTTATGGAAGATCAAAAACGCCTTTTGGAAACAAAAAAGTATGGAGCGAGTATGCGCCTTGGTGCCTATAGGTGTGATCTGGCAAAAGGAAGCTTGGCGTGGCGTTTGTACGGCAAAAAAGACGCCATACAAGAGCGTCATCGTCATCGGTACGAATTTAATAATGCCTACAAAGAAGCACTAGAGGCGAAGGGTGCGGTATTCTCCGGCACAAACAAAGAGAGGGATTTGGTGGAAATTATGGAGATTCCTTCCCGCTCTTTCTTTCTGGGCGCGCAGTTTCATCCGGAACTCACCTCGCGTCCGCTCCGTCCCCATCCTTTGTTTGTGGGGTTACTGGAGGCCGCAATAAAAAGAAAGAAAAGCCCTAAGAGGTAGGGGTAATGTGTACAATCTTGGTGATGCGCCGAGTTCCATCAAATCCCGTCTTTTTTGTTGTAGAGAATCGAACAACTCCCGTTTTAAGAGCAAAGAGTGTGTCATCTTTTCCAATTCCCACATGAGTACCGGGCAAAAATTTTGTGCCCCGCTGGCGAATGAGAATCTGTCCGGCATTTGCCTTTTCTCCTGCGTAGAGCTTGACTCCAAGATATTTTGGCTGGGAGTCTCTTCCCAGCTTTGTAGAGCCTGCTGATTTCGTTGTTGCCATATGAACAGAATCCTATCAGATATTTGGGAAATTGTCAAAAGGAGAAAGCAGGAGATTGTTTTGGGAGTTTTTGCTGCTCTCTTGAGCTTTTTGTCCTTTGGAATTGGGTACCTGGTGGCAAAAGAGGATCTCCGAGAACCTTTGCGCATTGGAGAGGTTCCCGAAGAATGCTTTATGCTCCGGGAGTAGCGAAGCAATCTTAACTTCGAGCATATGCCTTCAGAAGAGACCGCCATAAAATTCTGCTGAATTTTTGGCTCGATCTCAGCGCCGTCGCGCTTGCGAACGTCCTTCTGAAAGCATATGCTCTGCGTTAACAAAGCATAACTCCCACATTTGCAACGAAGAGAGTATGCCTTTGCAAGATGGCCCTGAAG
>JAUYJR010000056.1 GCA_030699255.1 bacterium
CAATGATTCTGCTCAAAGGTATTTCCTATAATTTCCGGTATGCCACCGGAACCCCATATAAGGATGCCTCTGCTATTATTAATAAAGGTAGAATTCAAGATTTGTGGGCTTCCACCGTTTACCACAATTCCAGGAGTTGAAAGTCCGGCATTCGCCCCCTCTATATGCACATTCTCAATAAGAGAGCCCGAATCCTTGAGGTATATCTTTCCTCCAGACAAACTTTCCTCAATGAGGGAATCCTTTAAAGTGATGCTCGCTTGCTCTACCGTAATAGCGGCTTTCCATGTGCCTACTGTATCGTGGGCCGCCCCCTCTATATAAACATGCTCAAGGATAGTTCCTGTACTTTCCGGGAACACCCTGATTCCTTTCCACGAAGCTTCGGAAGTAAACGTAATAATGGCGTCTTCGCTTCCCTCGGCAAGAAGCGTTCCGTAAATATCAAAGAAGCTGCCCGGCAATTGGCTAAATATAAGCGATACACCAGGTTCCACGGTAAGTGTTTTACTTTCTGGAATCGTTATCCCAAACTGTGAAACCTCGTATGGGCTTCCAATCAAGGGGAGTTCAATAATATCAAATTCATCAAACGGAATCTTAGAGGAAACAATGGGAGTTGTTTCGTATGAGACACTATTTCTACTTCTTGGCGTGCCGTTTATTGGATTACCATCTGCATCCTCCCCATTGCGCACCACAATAATATTGCTGTGCCAATTGGCGGGATCTGACCCCGATTTTTCAGCATCAATACGTTCCATGGAAATACGCCCCTCTTTCTTGCCAGCAAACCAACCACTTGAAGCGTTTACCCAGTCAGTTAGCGCTCCTTCACTATTGTAGAGCCGCAAGTTTTCTCCCGCGTCCTCTAGGGCACCAGTATAAACCAGGTCTGCTGTTATATCTGAAACGGTCTCATTGTTTGTGCGCTCTAGCAAGAAAAACCCTCCGGCAGATATTGTTCCCTGAAGATTAATGCTTGGAGTTCCGTCTTCTGCTTCTAGTTTCCATCCTGAAAGATCCACGGGAGTACTTCCGGGATTGTAGAGTTCAATCCATTCATCGGCAGTGGAAACATTTGTCCCCATCCAGGTAATCTCGTTTATAACCACTGTCTTTGGCAAATCTGCGGATAGCTCAAGTGTTTCTGTTGCGCTTGCATTCCCCGCATTATCTTCCGCGTAAAGAGAAAAGAGATAGCGCACGCCGTCTTGCGTGGAAATAGTCGCGGTCTCAGCGGAAACATCAAAAGAGAGAATGCCTCCCACGCCCGCATTCCACTCCTGAAACCCCTCTCCTTCCCAAAAAGAAAGAAAAGCTCCCTCTTGCGCGGGAGCGGTTTCGTATTGCAGGAATGTTTTGCTCACACCGCTCGCGGGAGCTTCGTCTACAGGATCGTATGCGTTCCAAGAAAGCACAAATGTTCCGTCGTTTTGGTTTTCCGCGGAAAAGAACGATATCTGAGGCGGGGTTTCATCTGTCGGGTTTTCTTCTTCTACCTCCTGTTCTTCCTCTATTTCGTCTTCCTGTTCCTCTGGTTCGTTCTCCTGGTTCGAGGATTCTACAGATACATACGCACACCCCTGTTCCTTAATATCTCCGAGCCGTACAGCCGCAATGCCGGTGATACGAATAAGATCATCTATCGAACTAAAAGGCCGCTTGCTGACAAGGTCCTCGGCGCGAGTATCGGTAATATGAGAAATCTTTAAGAGATCCTCAAAAGAAGCGCTATTAACGTCTATTGAAGCTGGTTCACAGGCGGCAGTATCTTCTTCCTCTCCCGCTTCTTCCTCCGAGGAGAGCGAAGCGTCTTCCCCATGAGAAGAACTGCCTCCTCCACCGGTAAACACCTGCTTTTGGAATGGCTGAAAACTTGCGTCTTGCACGTCTGCCGCGCACGCCAATCCCTGCGCTTTTATGTTTTGTACCGAAATATTCCCTATTCCAGAAACCCGCGCAAGCTCGTCAAGAGAGGAAAACAGTTCTCCTTCACGCTCATCAATAATCCTTTGAGCAAGGGTGGAGCCAACCCCCGTGAGCTCCTGCAGGTCCACAAATGTAGCGGTGTTCACATTGATTTGCCCGGAAACACATCCAGTAAATTGTTTTTCCGCCTTCTTCTCGTCTCGTACTTCTACAAGCACCTCCTCAGCTGCGGTATCTTCTACTAATGCCTCCTTAACCACAACATCTTCTACCGACTTTTCTTCTTGACTATCGTTCTCTACACTCTTTTGCTGAGAGCTTTCTTGAACAACTTCCTCCTGTGAAAAACTTGACCGGGACAAGTTTTCCACAGGAGCAATCACTAACTCTGGCAGCTCTTCCGAGCTGTTGGCCTCTTCTACTGTCGATTCTCTTTCCACGATATACCGACCGCTATCTGTTTCTACAATAAAACCTTCACTAGCTACAGCTCCACCAAATTGCGCAATAAAAGAACTCACTTGCTCCACAAGATTCCTGCCGGCATTTGCAAAATCTATGATCTTTTGTCCAGCATTATTGCTTATGATTTGCACGGTGCCTCCGATTTTTTCAATCATCGCAAGGATATCTATAACTTTTCGCTTTTGCTTTTCTAGCGGGTATGGGAGCTCAGCTGACAACTCTAACCGCGGCACCTCCTCGGGGAATTCAATGTTCACCGTCATTCTTTTTTCGTTCTGGTCTACCATCCATCCAAGAGCAATCTCCTCAACTTGTGTCTCAATGGTGACAACGAAGGGACGAACCTGACCATTCACCAAAGATCTATCAGAAAAAAATGGTCTACCTGTCGATAAATCTCCCCAAGGACTACCAGGATCAAAACTATTTGACGAGTAGAATTGCACGACAAGTTCCCCCTTCTTATCCCCCAGTTTTTGAAATACCATCAAATATTGGAATGTCGCTCCCGTTTTTTTGTCTGTGAGTTCCCCGCTTGCGGTTTTGACTTCATGCCCGAGCAACCACTCCATTCCCCGTTTATTTGCTTCTTTTATTGTGAGTTTCTCAAGTTCTCCAATAAGCTCCTTGGTTGTGGCCTCGGATATTTTTTGAACAATACCCGCAATCTTTATTGCGACTTCGATTGACTCTGTTCCAATAAACCATGGTAAAAACTGAAGGAATTCCTGATTGACAGCTCCACGAAGAGTAAAAATGACCGCTTGCTCCTCTCCGGTCAAATCGGTAAATCGCAACACATTTTGGTTTGTAAACTGAGAGGGTAGTCTTTTTAGTAAGCTCCACGCTTCTGATTGCGACAATAGTAAGTCGCCTGACTCCTGCTGAGCCGTAACATTAAAGGGTACGAAAGAGAATGCGAGAAAGAAAAGGAGTGTCGTTATTTTTCTTCGCATGCCTAGGCGCAAGCTAGGTGATAACAAAGGAACTCAAGAGATTCTCGAATGTAGAAAAGCAGTGCTCCGCTTGAGACGTACTACTGATAAGCAAGATATCCTCTTCATTCATTGGTATCTGTACAAAGATCTCAGTACCAAACCACTCGATGATCTGTTTTAGTGCTTTATAACCACCCACAACAATAACTTCTTGGTCCTCAAGCAGATTGCCTTCTATACTGGCCCTAAGGATGGAAACCTCAGTGGGATCTGGATCGTTCTTAAGCGCAACAACAACTGCACACCCTTCTTCCAGTACTACCTGTCCTTCAAATGGGCGTGCATCTGGGCTTGTCATTTCAAGTAAAAACTTCTGGGGTTCGTACTCCTTGATTTCCGCACTCCACTCCTTAGGCACAACAAAACTAAAACCAGCTTCCTCATTTTTTACAATGGTCTGGCCATTTTCTTCAGAAATCTGGTAATCCGCACTCCAGCGGGTTGGTTCAAACACAAACTCTTCTTCCTCGTTTAGATCCAGACCCATAGTCTGCCAAGAAATATAAAGTCCTCCCAAAAGGAGGAGCACCACTGCCAAAATTATCTCAACGCGCCCCACTTTCCGCATTCCAAATATTTTCATAGGTTAAAACTTAATCGGATTAAGGCCTACCTGTGGATAACCCATTCGGGTCTGAATACCTATCAGGGTCTGAACGACTTAGTTCGGTCAAGGCAAACAAAAAAGCACAATTTTAATTGTACCCTGTCAAGAACCGCCCGCAACCCTTCCCCCTGTGGATAACTAAATGGCATGTAGGAGGAGCCTGTTAGGAGTTAAACCTTTGTGCTTACCCTGGGTAAGCACAGCACATGTTACCACCGGCCCGTAGCTCCCCCTCCGGAAGATCTACCGCCCCCAAATCCACTTCGCAACATTCCAAAGAGAAGCTTCTTCAACACGACAAAGAGCAGAGTACCCGCTAGAGCAAGAAATGCCCAGCCCCACCCCTTTTTACCTGATCGCAACAAGGAAATTCCTACCAGTCCGGAAATGACGCTTAAGATACCAAGCAGAATATGAAGTTGGTAATAAACATACCAAGGCACCGGCTTGGTTATCTCCTCTATGATTGCTCTTGATCCCTCGTAAATTCCCCGACTATACGCGCTTTCTTGAAACCATGGAAGCATTTCTTCTTCAATGATTGCAGCCATGAGCGAGTTATATCGAGAAGAATACCCTTCTCCAAGTTCAACCCGTACAGCCCTGTCATGCACCGCAACAAGTATAAGGACGCCGTTGTTCTCATCTCGATGCCCTATGCCCCAATAGTTAAACAAACTTGTTGCAAAGTTCTCAATTGTACCATCTCCCGTGTTGTATTCTTCCGTGGAATTTATAGTCACCACCACCATTTCTATGCCAGTTTGATACTCAAGGGATCTGAGATTCTGTTGTATTCTTTCTCCATCAGGAGTAGAAACAACCCCGGCAAAATCATTAACGTAGTCGTCAATTGCCTCCGGATAGAATGCAAACGCAGTGTTAACTCCAGCAACGCTCCCCGCAAGAACGGAGAAAAAAGTGGTAGTAAGCAGTACAAATACTTTCATAGTAATACCGTTGGCGTATAAAGCTTTGAGATGAAGTTTATCCAACGGACAGTTTCGGAGACAGGTAATTTAGTACTTCGGAATTACGGATAAGAATTCCTCGATTTGTGGTATATAGCAGTCCCTTATTAGGATCCAACTCAAAACCCAAATAGATACATTCCACACCTCTTCTTTTTAAGATCTTAATAGCGGGCTGCAAATCAGAATCAGAGCTTCCAATTATAGCAACCTTTAACGCTCCCTCGTATGCAGCTTCAACCATATCCACAGCCATACGAACATCTACCCCTTTCTCTTTAAAAATCACTCTTTCTTTCCCATTTTCACTTACTACATTTCCTCTCACCCTTCCTCCGTATACAAATTGAAACCCATTACTTTCTAAGGACTTCTTCATCAGCCTTTGTTCCTCAATCAACTGTTTCGACTTCTCTTGACTAAGGGGATGATTTCCCAATCTTGCTGTATAAAATATCTTCTTGTCAATAGGAATATTCTTAAGTACCTGATCCAGAAGTCCTCCAAAATTGTATTCATACCAAAGGGGCCTTTCTTTCCCTTCTTTTTCAAAGACGACCTTCAATTTGTTCTTGAAGTTTTCGCTGTCGATAAATAGGGTAGTCGCCATAATCATCAAAAAACCCTACTGGACCCGGAAGGGTTGAGTAGGGCGGTGATGGTTTCATTATACATACGACAAGATAACGAGTCAAGAGCATGCTCCCTGGAAAGAACCCACTTCCCTTATGCGGCTTTTCGTGCGGATTGTACCACATTCGGGAAGAGAGCGCCAATTAAGGTGTGGAAAACTAAGTCTCACTTAGGCAAACAACTTAGGCAAACAAATCAAAGAACCTTATTTCCCCTCTTCAAAGCTGTACCCTGCTTGCTGCCAGCCGGCGATGCCGTCCGCGTAGTGTCCCACTTTCGTGTAGCCCGATTCTTCAAGGGCCGCGGCAGCCTCTACGCTTGCGTGGCATGTGCTTGAAGAGCAGTAGGTAATAATCTCCTGGTCTTTTTGCGCCCCTGCCTTTTCCTCAAATTGCTCAAGGAAGTTTGGACCATTGGGAATATTGACCGCGCCGGGAATATGGCGCATCTCATAACTATTCTCCCCAAGAGTATCCACAAGGATAAAGGTTTCCTTATTGTCTATCTTTCCTTTGAGTTCCTCTGTGGTGACGGTTTTTGCCATACCAGTATTATACCACAGTTAGAATCCGAGGAAAAAACGGAGAACGGAAGCGGGGATGCCATTTACGGAACGATCCGGCTCAAAGACAGCAAGACCGGCAAGCCGGCCTTCCCTGTCAAAGAGAGGGGCGCCAGAAAGGAAGCTCTTCTCTGTCATGGTAGTCTTGAACACCTCTTCTCCAATGGACTTTACCACCCCATAGTTTACGCTTGTGAGAATATCTTGCTGGCCTACTTCTTTGCCGACAAGCGTAACAGATCTTCCCGCAGAAACGCCTGGAGCAAATTCCAGCGTCCTCAGGTTGCGCCGTTCTATCTTTAAGAGAACAAGGTTATTCGCGATATCTCGCTTAAGTACCTGGGCTCTTTCTGGTTCTTCGTTGAGATACACGGACACCTGAAAGCCGGCCGGCACCAGGTCAGCAATGGTAACAATGAGGCCATCACTGTAAGCAATAAACCCGGATCCAAGAAGCACCCTGGTTCCGCTTTGCGCTCGCACCCCCACGACCGCATCCTTTACCTGATCCACCAGCCGTTCTCGTGCCTCGTTCTCTGTCAGCACAATCTGCGTGGTTGGGCGAATGACCGTAGTCCTTTGGTTCCATTCCTGCACAAAGCGCCAATTCTGGAACGCGTTATGGGAAGCCAAATAGGGCATCACTGAGGATTGCGCCCATATCCCCCCCAGAGCTCCCAAAACAAATAACCCCAGGAGTGCGAGTAAGATCTTCATGGTGTTCATGCAACCTTCGCGA
>JAUYJR010000058.1 GCA_030699255.1 bacterium
TTAGGAAACGGGCGAATGTTGCTCTGTTTTGACGCCCGGGGACAAGTTCGCGATTTTTACTTTCCGTACGCGGGCCAGGAAAACCACGTGCGTGCAAACAATAAGCACAGGATTGGGGTGTGGAGCAAAGGTATTATGCGGTGGATGGATGACGAGTCTTGGACCATAGGTACCGCGTACCAGCATGAAACGCTTGCCTCACACGTAACGCTCACAACCGCGTATAGCAAGGAACTCTCTCTTGAGATCCGTTTTGAAGATATTGTATACAACGAAGCCGACATCTTCTTGCGCTCCGTTGAGGTTATTAACCACGCTCCCCAAAATACGGAGGTTCGCGTATTCTTTGCCCAGCAATTCTCCATATACGGAACAAGAACAGGAGACACCGCCTACTTTGATCCCCGTAGCAACGCGATTGTTCACTACAAAGGCAAACGCGCCTTTCTCATTTCAGGACAGAGCAATGGAAAAGGGTTTGACCAGTACAGCGTAGGACACTTTGACGCCGCAGGAAAAGAAGGAACCTGGAGAGATGCGGATGACGGCATACTCATGGGAAATCCAGTAGAACACGGATCTGTTGATTCCGTGATTGGCTTTACCCTTGCCTTGGCTCCCCGCACATCAAAACACCTCTCGTACTGGGTTACCGTTGCAACCACAATTGGAGACACCCGCCTCTTGCACGAGTACATACAGAAAAAAACGCCAAAGCACCTCTTGGAAAGCACGGAAGACTTTTGGCACGCCTGGGTAAATAAATCCGAAACAACATACGCGGGACTAAACGAGAGAGCGGTTGATCTCTACAAAAAATCCCTGCTCATTATGAGATCACACGTGAATGACAACGGCTCCATTATTGCTTCCGGTGATGGAGACATGCTCCAGTACGGCATGGACTCGTACACCTATGCCTGGCCTCGAGACGCCTCGTACATTTGCATGGCATTTGATAAAGCAGGATACTCCGCCCTCACACAACGTTTCTTTTCATTCTGCCGAGATGTTCTCTCAGATGACGGATACTTTTTTCATAAATACCGTCCCGACAAATCGCTCGGAAGCTCTTGGCACCCCTGGGTTGGCAATGGCAAGGTACAGCTCCCTATTCAAGAAGACGAAACAGCAGTTGTTCTGGTAGCCCTCTGGCATCACTATGAATGCACCAAGAATCTCGAATTCATTGAAGAACTCTACAACCCTCTTATTAAGCGTGCTGCGGACTTTCTCTTTTCCTACCGAGATCCCGCCACTCATCTTCCCCTCCCAAGTTACGGACTCTGGGAAGAACACCGCGGGGTCTTTACCTACACCGCCTCCGTTGTTGCGGCAGGACTGAAAGCCGCAAGCAAATTTGCCCACCTGCTTGGCAAAGAAGAAGAGGAGCGTCGATACATGGAAGGATACCGGAGCGTACATGATGCAATTCTCAACAACCTTGTAGATGAAGAGACGGGACTCTTTGTGAAAATGATAGGGGAAGACGGCAAGAAAGACCAAACGCTGGATATGAGCGTATTCTTTGGGCTCTTGCGATTTAATATTCTTCCTCCTGGCGACAGTCGCATGGAGCAGTATTCCAACGCCATTCATGAGCGCCTCTGCTGCAAAAGCCCTATTGGAGGAGTTCCTCGATATGAAGGAGATCGCTACCTCCGTGTTACGGAAGATCTTCCGGGAAACCCTTGGATTATCACAACACTCTGGCTCGCCCAGTATGATATTGCAAAAACTGAAACAGAGCTTGATCTTGAAAAAGCGTTTGCCTGGATACAGTGGACCCTGGACAGAGCACTGCCTTCCGGCATTTTGCCTGAGCAGGTACATCCCTATACAGGAGAACAGCTCTCCGCCTCTCCGCTTGCATGGAGCCATGCCGAGTTTATTACCACCTGCCTACTCTATCTTGAAAAGCTTCAGGGCCTCTCTTCTAAAAAGGCAAGAACTCCCTGAACAATAAGATCTGCCTCCCAGGCGATCTTTCCCATTGAGAACGCTCCCCTACTTGTGTGTTGCTGTTCTGTTCCCGTACAAAAAACAAACGAAGAGCTATCGCCAGAAGACAGGTGTTCTTGCGCCTGTGCCTTGTTGGTTATGTAGTAGGCTTCCGTGAGAACAGCCGGAGAAAATCCTTGCACAATACCGTACTCCCCCGTTAAAAATCCTTCGTTGCCGTACCGATAGTGCAAGAGCTCCGCAACATCAGCTCGCGCAATGAGTGGCTGAGGACCCTCTCCCTCCCAGAGAGCTTCGTGAACTGCAAGTGAGAGAGGAATGTCTTCTTCTCCTCCATAAATTACCATGAGGCCGTCATGCGCGATATTTTGAGATCCGTTGTGATGTACGGAAACAAGCAGGTCGCATAGTGTTCCAAATTTTTCTTTGCACCGCTCTTGAGCAATGGCAATGCGAACAGAAGTTTCTCGCGCGTTTTCGTTGCACAAACGGGTAAGCGCCACTCCAACCCCCATGCTCTCCAGGCGTTCTTTCACCGCGTACACAACGGCAAGATTGAGGTCTTTCTCAAACAAGAGAGCGCGCCCCTCTTGTTCTGGAGGATAGGTTGCCCCAAAGTCTTCTCCTCCGTGGCCCGCGTCCAGCACAACCAGAGGACGAGTATCAACCGCCGGTTCCAACACCACGGGTTCTTTTTGAAAGAGCATAAATACAAAAAGAGCGCTTCCCAAAAGGAATACGCTCCCATACCATATC
The DNA here is from genome assembly GCA_030699255.1 of bacterium. Lineage (GTDB taxonomy): Bacteria > Patescibacteriota > Minisyncoccia > Minisyncoccales > UBA10102 > JAUYJR01. The sequence goes on from JAUYJR010000058.1 coordinate 2,719, forward strand.
TTTTTCATAGGAAAACTAGGGTTGCAGAATACCCTCCGCAACCCCATCAACGGAAATTACCACGCTCTGAACGGTAGAGAACTGAAACAACGTTTGGACAATCTGGTTTTGAATTGCCAGTACCCTGGCAGATCCCGCAACGTTTGCCTGAAGTTCTTTGCTAAAATCAGCATATGCCACGCCATTCTCAATGAAAAGATTTCGCAGCTCTACACCCTTAGGAACAGACGTAAAGTAGCCTTTCGCCGTCTCCCGCTCGTTTGGGCCCTGCAAGAGTTCCCGCATAGAAGCTCCGGCTACCGCCAATGTGGCGGGAATAACTCGCTCTACGGCATAAACCTCTTCTGATCCTTCCTTTCCAAAGAATACTCGCACTATCATGGTCTTACTCACCGCCACCCCTGTCACCTCTTCTTGTTGTGCCTCCTGTTCAATCATTTTTTCCTCAAGCTCGGAATATACATTGTCTGTAATAGCTGAGACCACCACGCCGTTGGTAACTACAACCCTCGTTACATGAGGAGTAATGACTTGGGCTACCATCTCATCTGCTCTATCTCCATACCCCGCGGAAGAAGAGATAAAGAGAAAGGCAAATTCGTATGACTTTCCCTCTTCAATAACTCGCTCCTCTTCAAGCTGAAGATCTGAGCCATCAAACAGGTACGTGGGAGATTCTTGTGTAATCCAGCTCCTTGCCTCTTCTTGTGCCTCCTCTATGGTTGTGCCATTGCCGTTCTGTGTCCTGTCTTCTCCAATCCACCAGGCCGAGAGGAGGAGGGCAACAATCATGACGCCAAACACGCTCACCGTTTTTGAAACATGTATAGTTGGAAATTTCATATTCCCCACTCTACCACGCTTTTGTGTTTTTTCAAGCACCCCCTTCGTACTATCTATTTCGGGAATTACAAAGAATATTGTCAAAAGCTTGCCTCCGGCAAGGTGTGGAAAACTTGCCGGAGGCAAGCTTTCCAGGCAAGCTTTTCACGTTTCATGCACAGACTGAGGAACTTTGCCTTCCTTAAAAAGCGATGCTAGGCTAAATGCAATGAGAACACCCATTATCTTGCTCTTGCTCGGAGCAGCAACCGTTGCGACAATCCTTCTTTTTCGGAGCAATCCTCCATCTCTTGTGGAACAAGATGTTCCCGACAGGGACGCTTCGTACGTTCTACTTTTTGTTGGAGACATCATACTGGATAGAGGCGTTGAACATATGGTTAAAACCCAAGGAGAAAATAGCTGGATGTTTCCCTTAGCTCCCGTTGCAGAATACCTTAAAGAAGCTGACTTTCTCTTTGGAAACCTTGAAAGCGTTATTTCAGACAAAGGCCACAATGTAGGAAGTATATACTCGTTCCGCGCTCATCCCGCATCCATGGAAGCTCTCACAACAGCAGGGTTTGATATGGTCTCCGTGGCAAATAATCATAGCTTTGACTACACCATTGAAGCGTTTGCTGACTCGCTGAAACGCCTTGAGGGTGCCAGCATCCTATACACGGGAGGGGGTTTTACAAACAGAGAAGCTCGAGCTCCCTCATTATTCTCCTTGCCCAACGGCACAACTATTGGAGTAGTGGCGTACACTACCGTTGGATCCCCCTCTTGGGAAGCCACAGAGAACAGAGCCGGCATTGCATGGATAGACGAAGCTCGCCTGAATCAGCTAAGAGAGGATATTGCAAACACAAAGAAGGTAGCCGACATTGTGATTACCTCTTTTCACTTTGGAGAAGAATACCAGCCGGCGCCAAGCTCTTTCCAGCGAACAATCGGAGAAACTGCAATAGAGGCGGGAGCAGATATTGTTGTTGGGCACCACCCGCATGTATTGCAACCCCTGGAACAATACCAGAACGGATGGATTGCGTGGAGCCTGGGAAACTTTCTTTTTGACCAGTACTTTTCCCAAGAAACCATGCAGGGAGCTATTCTCCGAGTGGAGGTGCAAGACAAAAACATCACAAGTGTGAATCTTGTGCGTACCAAACAAAACGAGTTCTACCAAGTAGAACTCGCTGAATAGCACTAAAGCTTAGGTAGATTCCAGAATCTAACGCAACGGGTTATGTTTTTCATTTCTGAAACGCACTTATGGGTTTTGCATTAAAACGCAGAGCGTATGCTTTCAGAAGGACGTTCGCAAGCGCGACGGCGCTGAGATCGAGCCAAAAATTCAGCAGAATTTTATGGCGGTCTCTTCTGAAAGCCGTACGCTCCGAGTTTTCCACACCTTACCAAGACTAAGTTTTTTCAAACCAGGTTCAGACTAATTTGAGATTATGATACTCTGTATGACCACGTCCTGCAGAGGTTTGTCGTTTGTGTCCCGTTCCACAAGAGCAATTGCATCAACTACGTTTTGCCCCGCAACAACTTCCCCAAAAATTGTGTATGAAGGAGGTAGAGGATAATCAACAGTCATAATAAAAAACTGGCTTCCCTGCGTGTTGGGGCCCGCGTTTGCCATAGCAACAACTCCCTTCTTATATCCTCTCTTGTAGAGTTCTGAAT
>JAUYJR010000047.1 GCA_030699255.1 bacterium
AGTTATCTCAACCTTGCCGGAACTAAGGTTCCGCAGACTCGCCAAAACGATGAGTTTTTGGTACATTTCATATATGGAAATGGAAAAGGTTACATTCAAAAACGCTCAAGGTTTGAATATTGTTGGGGTATTGCATTGGCCCAATAGCAGTCCGCCCTATCCTCTAGTGGTCTATTTCCATGGATTTGGAGGAACCAAAGAAAGTGGCAAGGACTTTTCTCAAATCCTTAATCTGTTGGAGATCGCGACGTTTTGCATTGATTTTCAGGGGAGCGGGGAGTCTGAGGGTAGGTATGAGGATAAAACCATTACCGGATTTCTGGATGATGCTCAATCTGCCATTGATTATGTGTATTCTTTGCCAAAGGTAAACAAGAGCAAGATTGGAATTACTGGCCACAGTATAGGAGCTGCCGTAGCAACACTGCAGGCGGCAAGGGATTCAAGAATAACGGCACTGGCAGTTTCTTCTCCGGCAGTTAAGACAGGAGAGGCAATTGCGAATCTATACGAACAGAATGATTTTAAAATGGCACAAGAGAAGGGTCATGTGGAGCTAATGAAGTACGGGGAAAGGAAAAGGCTCAACTATACATTCTTTGAAGATGCGGAGCGATATGATGTGGCAAAAGAAGCATCGAGCATTCCATATGCATTTCTTGTTATTGGAGCCAAACAAGATAGTGTGGTTCCTTTTAAGCAAATCGAAGGATTTAGTGAGAGCATCAAAAATGCTCAACTCCTTGTTTTGCCAAGGAGTGATCATAATCTGAAAAAGGAGTGGCCTCTCGTAGAGAAAGCTTTCTCAAGCTGGTTTTCACAATGGTTGCAAGGCTTAACTTAGTCTCGGTAAACCTTAGTTCCGGCAAGGTATAGCCAAAAAGCCAATTTTTCGGTAAGGTAAGGCAATGTCTCTATCTATTGGAATTATAGGGTTACCTAACGTGGGGAAGTCCACGCTGTTTTCCGCCTTAACAAAAAAGAAGGTGGATGCGGCAAACTATCCGTTCTGCACCATTGATCCAAACGTGGGAATCGTAAAAGTGCCTGATGTTCGCTTGCAACAGCTGGCCGGTGCCTTTTCCTCGGCCAAGACTATTCCCACCATTATTGAATTTGTTGATATTGCGGGATTGGTGAGGGGAGCAAGTAAAGGAGAAGGATTGGGCAATAAGTTCTTGGCCCATATTAGGGAGGTTGATGCAATTGTGCATGTAGTGAGGTGCTTTCATAATGCCGATATTATTCATGTTGACGAGTACGTGGATCCTATCCGAGATATGGAGACGGTTCACACAGAACTCCTCATAAAAGATCTGGAAACCATTGAGCGGCGCCTTAGGGGCTTGGAGAAGGAGGCTCGAGCGCACAATAAGAAAGCCATAGCAGACAAAGAAGCTTTTGAAGGACTTTTAGCTCAGATGGACAAGGGAATTTCAGCCTTCTCCTACATGGAGGAACATCCGGAACACAAAGAGTCTGTAAAAGAATTATTTTTGCTTACCGCAAAGCCGGTGCTCTACCTGTTTAATGCCGATACCGAAGAAGACGCAAAGAAAGCTATAGAGTATGCAAAAGAGAAAGAGATTCCTTATGTTATTATGGGTATAAAGGAGGAATATGAAATGGCGGGCCTCACAGCAGAGGAGTTGAAAGAACTTGGCATGCCTTTGCCAAAGCTCCCTCTTTTGGTTACTAAGTCATACTCAATGCTCAACCTTATCACCTTCTTTACCACGGGACCTGATGAGACAAGGGCTTGGACTATTGTGAAAGGAATGAAGGCTCCGGAGGCGGCAGGTGTTATTCATAGCGACTTTAAAGAAAAGTTCATTCGGGCTGCGGTTATTGAATGCAAAAAATTATTGGAGGCGGGATCCATTCCGGACGCCATGGCGCGGGGCTGGATTAGAACGGAAGGGAAAGACTACATTGTGCACGACGGGGATGTGATGGAGATCCGGCATGGATAAACCGTTCTTCTCTATTATCAAGAAGAGCAAAAAATCCCGGGCTCGCCTGGGAGTGTTGCAGACGCCTCATGGTACGGTTCAGACACCCTCATTTGTTCCTGTAGCCACCAAAGGAACACTCAAAGCCATAGCTCCCAATCTGCTGAAAGATATTGGAGCTCAGGTTATGTTTGTGAATACGTTTCATCTTGTGCTTTCTCCGGGAGTTGATACGCTCCGTTCATTTGGAGGCATTCACCAGTACGCTTCTTTGCAACTTCCTCTTATGAGCGACTCCGCGGGATTTCAGGTGTTCTCATTGGGAAGCAAGATTAACTCAAAGGGATTTAAAATTACCGAGAAGGGAGTTCATTTTAAGTCTCCCCGAGACGGAGCATCGTTGTTTATATCTCCCGAGCAGTCCATGAAGCATCAGGAGAAGATTGGTGCCGATATTCTTATGGCGTTTGATGAGTGTATACCTCATGGGGTGTCTCATGAATATGCCTTGGAGGCTACGGAGCGGACGCACCGCTGGCTCTTACGCTGTATAAAGGCAAAGAAGCGAAAAGACCAACGGCTGTATGGTATTGTTCAGGGAGGAGGATTTAAAGATCTCAGAGAGCAGTCTGCCCGCTTTATTGCAGAGCAGAACGTAGACGGTATTGCCATTGGAGGAGTTTCGGTGGGGGAGACGCAAAAAGAGATGCGGGATCAGGTTCGCTGGTCTGCTCCTTTTCTTCCTGAAAAATTGCCTCGTCATCTCCTTGGGGTGGGGCGTCCTAAAGATTTTCGGTATGCGATATCTCAAGGCATGGACACGTTTGACTGTGTTGAACCAACTCGCCTAGCCCGAACCGGAACCGTTTTTACCATCAAGGGCAAAAATATTGTACGAATGAACCTCATGCGGCCACTCTACAAGAAGGACAAAAAGCCCATTGAGAAAACTTGCTCTTGCTATACTTGTAAGACATTCTCTCGATCCTATTTGCATCATTTGTTTCGAGAACAAGAGATGCTGGGTCACCAGCTAGCCTCTATACACAATATTACCATGATGCATCTGGAGTTTGAGAAGATACGCCAAGAAATACAAAGAGGAATTTTATGAAGGTAACATCAATAAAAACACACAAGATTACCGGAAGCGACAGAGATATTCTTGCCGTGCTAGACAAGTACCTGCCTGACATAAAAGAGGGCAGTATTATTGCTGTTACCTCAAAAATTGTTGCGCTCTGTGAAGGGAGAGTTCTGCCTGTTGAGGGAACCGACAAGGACAAACTCATTCAAGAAGAGGCAGATCTCTATATGCCAAGGCAGGAAAATGCGTACAACTTTTTTATGACCATTACCAGGGGGATGCTGGCTCCCTCAGCCGGCATAGACGAATCAAACGTCAAAGACGTGTACGTACTCTGGCCCAAAAATGCCATGGACTCGGCAAGCCGTATAAGAGAGCATCTGGGTAAAACACGTAGCCTTCGCCACCTTGGCGTTGTTATTACAGATAGCGTCTCAAGACCCTTGCGGTGGGGGGTGACGGGCGTGGGGCTTGCTCATAGTGGCTTCCTTGCGCTCAATGACTATAGGGGCACAGAAGATTTGTTTGGGAGAAAGCTTCGGGTCTCGCAGGCAAGTGTGATTGACGGAATTTCAGCGGCTGCTGTTCTTGCCATGGGAGAAGGATCGGAACAGACTCCCATAGCTGTTCTGGAAGATATACCGTTTGTTCAGTTTCAAGATAGAAATCCAACACAAGAGGAGATTGAGGCCTTGCGAATTGATATTGAAAAAGATCTCTATGGCTCCATTCTTAAGCGGGCTCCCTGGCAAGAAGGAGGACATGGCAAAAAGGAAATATAAAAGGGCTGTGGTGTTTGGAATTTTTGACGGGGTACATAATGGGCATCGGAGTTTGTTTGCGCAAGTAAAGAAGATTGCGGAAGAACTCATTGTAATTGTAGGAAGAGACAAGGCTTCTCTTGAGTGGAAAGGGAAACTGCCAAGACATGCGGAAGATGAGCGGAAAATGCTGGTAGAAGCCGAATCCTTGGTAGACAGAGCTGTTCTGGGAGATGAAGAGCAGTCTAGCTATCAAGTGCTACAAGAGCTTTCTCCCGATATTATCTGCTTGGGGTACGATCAGCAACAACTCAAGCAGGATCTTCTTTTGTGGATGGAGAAAAACAAACAAATTCCAATTACTGTATTAAGAGGATATAAGCCGAGCATACTCCACAACTCTCTTCTGAATTCTAGCTTGAAATGAAGCAATCTTAACTCCGAGCATATGCCTTCAGAAGAGAACGCCATAAAATTCTGCTGAATTTTTGGCTCGATCTCAGCGCCGTCGCGCTTGCGAACGTCCTTCTGAAAGCACATGCTCTGCGTTAACAAAGCATGACTTCTGCATTTGCAACGAAGAGAGTATGCCTTTGCAAGATAGCCCTGAAGCACGACGGTGCGAAGCGCAAGGCAAAAATTCAGCAGGATTTTTGACGGTCTTGCAAAGGTATATTCTCGGAGTTGGCGGACTCGTAGTACCCTCGCAATGAATGACGAGGAGGGGTGTTGTGTTTCAAACTAGAACTCGAGAGGGACGGTTGCAAACTTTTTTACAAGACGATATACTAAATATCCCAAGAGGAAGGTCGGCGCCGATAATCAGAACTATTTAGACTTTACCATTATGGCAAACGTAACAATTTATAGCACCCCAACATGCGTGTACTGCAAGGCAGCAAAAGAATTTTTTGAAGCAAACAATGTTTCATACAAAGAAAAGAATGTGGCGGAAGACGAGCAGGCAAGAGAAGAAATGGTGCGAAAATCAGAGCAGATGGGTGTTCCGGTTATCGATATTGATGGAACCATTGTTATTGGTTTTGACAAAGAAAAAATAGCAGAACTTCTTGGAATTTCTTCGTAACCTCATACCTATGCAGGGAATTGAAAAGGATGAATTTGGTCCCGAATATGTTGTGGAGGTATACAACGCAAAACTCGGAATGGAAGGCTTCCTTGTTATTGATAATACCGCCCTTGGCTTAGGCAAAGGTGGTATTCGTATGACTCCGGATGTAACCGCGCAGGAGGTGTTTCGACTTGCCCGTGCCATGACGTGGAAGAACGCCATTGCAGGTATTCCATTTGGAGGAGCAAAAGCCGGAATCGTTTGGAAAGGAGGAACCACAGCTCAAAAGAAAAAAATTGTGCAGGCGTTTGCCAGAGCCATTAGCTACGTGATCCCTCATAAGTACATTGCGGGTCCCGATGTGAATTCTGGAGAGCAGGAAATGCAGTGGATTGCCGAAGCTGTGGGATCCTGGCAAGCCTCAACCGGAAAGCCCTCTTCCTATTGCTATCACGAGGGAGATGTGGCGATTTGCGGTCTTCCGCATGAGCTGGGGAGTACCGGATACGGGGTTGCCATGGCGGCAAAAGTGGCTCTGCCGTTTCGGAATATTACCATGGAGGGAGCTACTGTTGCCATAGACGGATTTGGCAATGTGGGGAGCTTTGCTTTCTCATACCTAAAAGATATGGGAGCTCGTATTGTTGCCGTCTCCGATAAAGAGGGAGCGATGTACATGCAGGAAGGATTGGATGGGGATATACTGGCAAAACTCAAGAAGAAAAACCAGTCGGTGGCACTGTACCCCGGAGGCAAAAAGATATCGCACGATCAGCTCTTTCATCTTCCCGTGGATGTGCTTATTCCGGCTTCAGTAACGGATGTTATTCATGAAAAAAATGAAAAGGGAGTAAAAGCAAAGGTGATTATACAAGGGGCGAATATTCCCATGAGAGAACATATTGAGCAGAAATTGCTTGATAGAGGAATTCTTGTGGTTCCCGATATTATCGCCAACGCGGGGGGTGTTATCTCCTCATACGCCGAATACAAAGGATATTTGGCAGATCGCATGCGCACGCTGGTAAAACAAAAAATAGAGAAATCGGTGAGTTTAGTGCTTGAAGAGAGCAAAAAGAAAAACAAGAGCCCTCGAGTGGTTGCGCTTGAGCTGGCCCAAGAGAAGGTGCGAAGTGCTATGAGGAAGAAATGAAAAATACCCTGGTCATTCTTAGGCGCTAACCCGAAATAATCTCAACTCCGAGCATATGCCTTCAGAAGAGACCGCCATAAAATGCTTGCGCTTCCGAACGTCCTTCTGAAAGCATATGCTCTGCGTTAGTAAATCATGAGCAATTTACAACCTCATAGTTGGGGGGTATACTGAAACAGATATGAAGCACTATGATCTTATTGTTGTTGGATCGGGGGCCGCGGGATTGGCTGCCGCCGTGTATGCGGGCCGTTACAAGCTCTCAACGCTTGTAGTAGAAGGAGAATTTGGGGGAGAAACCGCAACCGCGGGAGTTATTGAAAATTACCCCGGTATCCCCGCTATTGAAGGGTATGAACTCATGCGCTCCATGAAAAAGCAGGCCCAAGGCACGGGGGCTGTTTTTCTTGATGCATGGGTAAAAGAAATTATTCAAGAAGGAAAATGCTTTGTGGTGAAAACGGAAAAAGAAGAGATCCGTTCCACCATGGTTGTTCTTGGAATTGGATCTCAGCGCAGACACCTGAATCTTCCAAATGAGAAAGAGCTAACCGGCAGGGGTATACACTACTGTTGGACGTGTGATGGTCCGCTTTACGGGGGCAAGGTGGTGGCAATGATTGGAGGAGGAGATTCTTCTGTAAAAGGCGTAAACTTTCTTGCCGAGTACGCGGAGAAGATTTTTCTTTTGTATCGCGACACGGATGTGCGGGCGGAACCAATAAACTTTGAACGCATGCAAAAGCTTGGAGATAAAGTGGTGCTTCTGCCCAAAACGGAGGTAAAGGAAATAGTTGGGGAGAAAAAGCTTGAGAAAATTGTTTTGTCTCAAGAGTATAACGGATCTTTTGAGCTTCCCGTTGATGCTCTGTTTGTTGAGATAGGTTTTGATCCCGACCAGACATTTGTGAAGCAGTTGGGGCTAGAAACGGATGAGCGAGGATACGTGAAAACGGATGCCCATATGAATACAAACGTTCCCGGTTTGTTTGTTGCGGGAGATATGACCAACCACTTTGGGGGATTTAAGCAGGATATTACGGCGGCTGCTCTGGGTTCTGTTGCCGCAACCTCAGCGTATGAGTACAAGAAAAATAATCCGGATATCTGCGTTTCTCATGACAAACCCTCATAGCGCAACGGATAAATATACTGAACTGCTTCGAGAGAAGGGGTATCGCATAACTCCAATACGGAAGGCGTTACTCAATATCCTTAAAGAGGGGCAGTTGCCACTTTCTGTTTCCGATATTGCGCAAGCGCTGAAAAGCAAAAGGGTTTCAGCTCATAAAACAACGGTATACCGGGAGTTATCCTGTTTGCAGCGGGAAGGATTGGTGACGCCCGTGCGTATTGGGAGGGCCCTGCAGTATCAGTTGCCGGGTGAGGATCACCGGCACCATCTTGTATGCACAGAGTGTCATCTTGTGGAAGATGTTGTACTGCCGGATGACCTGAAAGAGCAAGAGAAAAATATTGAAAAATCCAAGAAATTCCGCATTACGCGCCACGCGCTTGAATTTTTTGGCGTGTGCCGTGAGTGTGACAGAGCAGAGAGATAAGTAAAAATAATTTATACCGTAACCATATGCAAGAAAATAACGCGTCAACGTTTCTACCAGCAGCAATTTTACTGGCTGCTATCATTCTTGGAGGATCACTTATTTATGCCGCGGTTACCATTGGAGGAGCAAAGGGCGTAGCCGGCGTTGGGAGCCCACTTGGTGCCGAGAAGCAGGAAGAAGTTCCTGACAGGCAGAGATTTCCCGAGACCTTTTCGGTTGATCTTGAGGGGTGGCCAAGTAAAGGAAGTGTGGAAGCTCTTGTAACAATTGTTGAATATTCGGATTTTGCGTGCCCGTTTTGCGGGAAATTCTGGAAGGAAACCCTTCCTCAGATTACCAAAGAGTATATTGATACGGGCAAAGTGAGGTTTGTGTACAAAGATTTTCCGGTGGTGGGAGGAGAAAAGGCTGCAGAAGCATCTCACTGCGCGGAGGAACAGGGAAAATACTGGGAGTATCACAACATGCTCTTCACAAACCAGGAACAGGATAGGGGAGATTGGGCAAGCGTTTCCGTGCACGAAGGGTACGCGAGAGATCTTGGCCTTAACGTTGCACAATTCACGGAATGCTTTGAGAGTTCTCGTTACCAGGAAAAGGTTGCAGTGTCGGCGCGCGAGTCAGCTCAGAATGGAGGAACAGGCACTCCCTTCTTTCTCATAAACAATACGCCTATTGTTGGAGCCCAGCCGTTTGCAAATTTTCAGCAGATTATTGAGCAGGAACTTAGTCTATGAACAGAACCGCATTTTGGACAGGTTTAGGAATTCTCCTTTTGGGGGGAGTATGGGCGGTGACCTGGACCACTTCCCAGAAAAGCGTTGAGACGGAGGATGTGGCTCGAGAAGAAGCTCAAATGGTGCGAGACACGGATCAGGTGAAAGGATCCCGCGAAGCTCGAGTTGTGCTTGTGGAGTATAGCGACTTTCAGTGTCCCGCTTGCCAGTTTTATGCCGACTGGATCTCTCAGCTTGCTGAATCATTTGGAGAAGATATTGCGATTGTTTACCGTCATTTTCCTTTAAGGAGCATTCACCAGCAGGCAGAGCTTGCGGCTGTGGCGTCGGAAGCCGCAAGTAAACAAGGGATGTTTTGGGAGTACCATGACCTTCTCTTTGAACGCCAAAAA
>JAUYJR010000050.1 GCA_030699255.1 bacterium
GGGTGTTATTTTTGAAGTGTGGCAGTGGGAGCAGACAATGTTTGACGGAAGCGTTCAAACATTTGAGCGTCTCAAACGTCCCAATGGAACCAATGTCATTACTGTTATTGATGATCGCATTCTGGTGCAAACTCAGCGTCAACCGGACAAAATAGATGCTTTTTCTTCTCTGCCGGGAGGCAGAATTGAAGAGGGAGAGAACCCTCTTGAGGGCGCAAAGCGGGAACTTTTGGAAGAAACGGGATATGCGTCAGACGACTGGGAGTTATTGCACGAAATAGATCCAATTGGAAAAATCGAGTGGACGGTATATACATACATTGCTCGAAACTGCGCGTTTACCCGGCAACCTCAACTTGATGCCGGAGAAGAGATTACAAGCAGGCTCCTGGACTTTGACGAATTTCTCTTGCTTTCAGACGATCTTTCATTCTATGGACCTGAGCTTGTGCGGAAAATGGTCCGTTGCAGGTACAATAACGAAGAAAAGGAAGAGTTTCGCTGTTTGCTCTGGCCTTCGCAAGAGAAGGTTGCGAAATAAGGAAAAATTCAGTATAGTACATGCATGGATTCTCGCTCTCCGGTTGAGGAAATCAAAGAACGCCTGGATATTACGCAGGTGGTGGGAGAGTATACGCAGTTACAGAAGGCGGGGGGAAACTTTCGGGCCGTATGCCCGTTTCACTCGGAGAAAACTCCTTCGTTTTTTGTTTCTCCCGCCAGACAGACCTGGCACTGCTTTGGAGGATGTAGTGAGGGGGGAGACATCTTTTCATTTGTTATGAAAATTGAGGGCATTGAGTTTGCAGATGCCCTCCGCTTGCTTGCGAGAAAGGCCGGTGTTGAACTTTCTCAGCGGGGAGAAGGGGGAGCGCACAAAGAACAGGAAACGGAGCGCAAACGTCTGTTGGAAATTGTGGAGCTCTCGTGCAAGTTCTTTGAAAAGCAACTCGCTTCTTCTCAGCCTGGCAAAGAGGCTCTCTCTTACCTAAAAAATCGTGGGGTAACAGAGGAGAGTCTGGGAGTATGGAGAATTGGATATGCTCCCGACAGCGCAAGCTCCCTGCTTACCTTTCTGCAAGGAAAAGGTTTTAAAGGGGAGGATGTTTCAAGGGCGGGGCTCTTGGTTCGGTCTGAATCAAAAACATACGACCGTTTCCGTGGGCGTATTATGTTTCCCATTTGTGATACCAACGGACAAGTGGTGGGGTTTGGTGGGAGAATTTTTGGCAAAAAAGAGGGAGCCGATTTGGCAAAGTACCTCAATACCTCCAATACTCCCCTGTATGATAAGAGCAAGGTCCTATATGGTTTGGACAAGGCAAAAATAGAGATTCGCAAACAGAACGCGTGCGTTCTTACCGAGGGCTATATGGATGTTATTATGGCTCGACAGGCGGGATTTCAAAATGTGGTTGCGGCCTCCGGCACCGCGCTTACGGATTCTCACCTGAGGGTGCTCAAGCGCTTCACCGGCAATCTCATTACCGCTTTTGATATGGATGATGCGGGAGACAGTGCTACAAGAAAAAGTGTAGCCGCAGCCATTGAAGACGGTTTTTCTGTGAGAGTGGTGCAGATGCCCCAGGGAAAGGATCCCGCGGATGTGGCAACGGAAAGTCCCGAGGCATTTGCAAAGCTGGTGGAAGGAGCCGTTTCAGTATTTGATTTCTATTTCTCTTCTGCGCTCTCAAAATGGAACAAGGGAACAGCAGAGGGAAAGAAACATATTGCTAATGATCTTCTCCCTGTTATTCAAAAGATTCCTCATAGGGTGGAGCAGTCCCACTGGATTTCTCGTCTTGCGGAGGAGCTTGGCGTGAGAGAAAGCGTTATTGCCGAGGAACTGGGAAAAGTCAAAACAGATCCGGTAGCGCGTACTCCTCAGCAAAAGCATACTACTCCGGCAAAGCCCAAGACGCGGGTGGAGAAGCTGGAAGAGCACGCCTTGATTATTCTGTTGCGTTCTCCCGCCCTGCTTTCTGACGTGGGAGCGGAAGATGTATCCATGTTGTCTGATAGGGCGCAAGAAGTTCTCAATGTGCTACGAAAGAATCCGGAGGGAAATATGGAAGGCGCAACAAATACGGAACTTGCTTCATGGGTGCAGTCGCTCTCTATGCGAGCTGAAATAGAAGAGGCAAGTGAAGATGAGGCCCAAGAGCTACGCACTTGCCTTTCTGAGCTTAACCGTGTAAAACTGAGAGAACGGCTAGATGATATATCCCACAGGCTCAAAGAAGCCGAGCGCAACAACAACACAGAGCAAGGTACTGCTCTGCTCCAAGAATTTTATACACTAAGCAACGAGCTTAACGAAAGCTCCCCGTAACCTTATAGACCATGCCATCTCCTCGTAAGAAAACACCGGCTTCCGGAAAAAAGCAGGCAAAACGGGCTGTAGCTCCAAAAAAAAGCGTAAAGGGTTCCAATCCAAAGTCTGGGCAAAAGACTATGGCAAAGAAACATCCCGCAAAAAAAGCTTCTCCTCGTGCTAAGTCTGTAGCAAAGAAACCCACCTTCGCTAAAGCTTCGGCGGGCAAACCTACAAAGAAGGTTGTAGAGAAAAAGCCCGTTCGGCAGGCTAGCAGTGAGCGTAGCCGAACTGCTCAGGGCAAGCCTACAAAGAAGAAATCTGTTCTCTCTCTTCCTCGATCCATCAAGAAGGTGGTAACAGAGGAAAATACAAAGGAGCTGTTGACCAAGGTGCGTCAGCGGGGTTTTGTAACGTTTACAGAAATTCTCTACCAGTTTCCGGAAATTGAAAAAGATATTGAGGGGCTAGAGAACCTGTTTGA
>JAUYJR010000020.1 GCA_030699255.1 bacterium
GGGAGAGCCGGGAGGACCCGACTCCGAAATATTTTATGAGTTTGATATGGTAGAGCACAATTCGGCGTTTGGAAAACACTGTCATCCCAACTGCGATTGCGGGAGATTCATGGAGATTGGAAATTCAGTTTTTATGGAGTACAAAAAGACAGAGGATGGGGGATTCGAAAAGCTTTCTCAACAAAACGTGGATTTTGGCGGGGGATTAGAACGTATTGCCGCCGCCGTTGCAAACAACCCGGATGTTTTTTGTACTCCATTACTCTCAGGAATTGTAGAGGAGATAGAACGGCTTTCGGGAAAGAAGTACAAAGGCAAAGATATGGTGTCTTTTCGGATCATTGCAGATCATATTCGAGGAGCCTCGTTTATGATTGCGGATGGCGTTCTTCCTTCAAACACAGAACGAGGGTATTTTGCGCGTCGTCTTATACGCCGCTCTGTTCGGCACGCCGATATCTTGGGTATTAAACCAGGATCTCTCTCTCTGCTTGTTGATGCTGTAGTAGAAGAGTACGGAGGAGTATACTCCGAGGTGGCATTAGAACAGGATAAAATACGAGAGGCGATTGGAGTTGAGGAAGATAAGTTCCGTAAAACACTTGAAGTTGGAGTGCAAGAGTTTTTGAAAATGGCTTCAGAAAATACTATTTCAGGCAAGCAGGCGTTTGATCTTTACCAGAGCTACGGCATGCCTCTTGATATTACTACTGACTTGGCGGAGGAGCGGGGGATTGTGGTAGATGAAAAAGAATTCAAAAGATTATTCCAAGAGCATCGGAAACTCTCTCGCGAAGCTTCTTCGGGCATGTTTAAAGGAGGATTGGCGGACAATTCAGAAGCAACAACAAAATTGCACACGGCTCATCACCTTCTCTTAGCTTCTCTCCAGAGAGTTTTGGGGAAAGAGGTGAAGCAACGGGGGAGTAATATTACCGCGGAGCGCTTACGAATGGATTTTTCGTTTGATCGCAAGCTCACGCAAGAGGAGATAAAGGAAGTGGAAAATTTGGTGCAAGAGAAAATCCAAGAAGGACTTCTAGTACTTTCTGAAACCATGCCAAGAGAGAGAGCTCAGACCATTGGAGCTGAAATGGAGTTTGGAGCAAAGTACGGAGAGGTAGTAAATGTGTATACTATACAGGACAAGGCGGGGAATGTGTTTAGTAAAGAATTTTGTGGAGGTCCTCACGTTGCCACAATCAAGAATCTTGGACGTTTTACTATTACAAAAGAAGAGGCGGTATCGGCCGGAGTCAGGAGAATTCGGGCAATACTCAAAGAAAAAAGCGCATGAAAAAAAATCTCTTAGGTGTTTTGGATATTGGAGATCTCTCTCTAAAGTACATGGCTTTGGAAAATAAAACTCCGTTTCGAGTACTGGAAGCTGGTATGGAGGAGATAGATATATTTGCCCTGCATAAGGCCGGGAGCACTCTTACTAACGTTGTTAAGCAGAAGGGTTTTACGGGTATACCTATTGTGATTTCTTTTCCTTCCGGTATTTGCCGAGCAAAGGTATGTAGGGTGGAGTTTCATAGGCAAACAAAAGGGGTTATTGATGCTCAGGAAGAACATCGGATGCAAAGACACATGACAGAGATTGCGTCCGGCGAGTTAAGAGAGCATCTCTCCAAACAGATGGATATCATGCAGGAGGATTTTACAGAGCTTAGAATGATTCCATTGAGATTTTATCTCAATGGATACGAAGTTTCTTGTTTATCCGGAAAAAACGGAGAAACAGCGGAAGCAGATTTTTTGGGAATATTCCTCTTGAACTCTCACATGCCGCTTTTCCGCAAGATGCGAGAGATGATTGGGGAGTCCCGGTTTTTTGTTTCTCATGAGGCCGAAGCTCTTCATGTATTTGCGAAAAAGGAACAAAAAGGTAGGATAGTGATAGATGTTGGGGAATACTCCTGTTCTATTGCTGTAACTTCTCCTCTGGGGCTTGTGCAAATAGGATTTGTGGGAGAAGGGGGGTCTGCAATAACTCACGCGTTAGAACAAGAGTTTGGTCTGCGAGAAAACACGGCTCGAGAGCTTAAGCTCAGGTATATGCAAAGGGATATTTCAGAAGAAGCTCGATCTCGTGTGCAGACCATTGTTGTTCCTCATGTTCGACGTTTGGTGGGTCTTCTGAAAAAAGAATTAGAAACAATGGATATTTCTCTTCCTCCTGTTGTTTCCCTTGTGGGAGGAGATGCGCTCCTTCCTGAGATACGAGAAGAGCTTGAGGAAAGAGGAGGGTTTGACGGCCTCCCTCTTGCGGGAGAATCTGTTGTGGCATCAATACTTACCCCAAAAGACCTTGGTATTTCCACAACATTTCCCCGAAAACTCGATCCGATATTTACCCCGCCTATTCTCCTTTCTCATGCAAAATAAACCTCGAAAAAAAGTTATAGACGTAAGATCTCCCGGCGGTTCGAGTACTCGCTTCAAATCATGGCAATGGCAGAGTCCTTCAGAGAGCATTGCAAAAGAGGGGTCTTATAGATCGTACAAAAAATATATTATTCTCCTCTCTGCACTGCTTCTGGTGGGAGGAATTCTTACTATTCATGTGTTGGCTGAGGCTGATGTTATTGCAATATATAAGACAAGAGAAGTTGCCTTTGAACAGCAAGTTCTCCTTAAAGAAGAACTTGCTGTTCTGGAGATTGAGCGAGAATGGATAGAAGAGGTTTCGCACAAGGTTTCGGGGAAGTCAGAAAAAGAATCATCCGCGGAAGGAGTTATTAGAGTCCTCAATAACTCTTCTTCGGATCAGACGCTTGTTGCCACCACAAGGTTTATGTCGGAAGGTGGTAAGTTGTTTCGATCTCTCGAACGCATCATAGTTCCGGCTTCAAGAAAAGAAGGGGGAAAAATGGTGCCAGGGCACAAGGATGTTCGAGTAAGGGCGGCGGAGACCGGAGAATCGTATAATATTTCAGCTTCCAGCTTTTCTATTCCCGGACTTAGTACGAGTCCTCTCTATACCCAGATATATGGGGAGTCTTCTCAACCCATGAAGGGAGGGGCAAAAGAGCATGTTTCTGTAGTGCTCTTGCAAGATATGGAAATAGCAAAGCAGAAGACATTAGATAAGGCGAGAGTGCAAGCCAAGCTGCTCCTTATTGAAAATGATGTTCCTCCAGAATACTCTCTCCTTCTCCCAACTCTCTTTTTTAAGGAAGATTCTGTTACATTTTCCCATGATGAGGGGGATGCCACTGAGGAAATTTTGGTGCAAGTCAAGGTAACGCTGAAAGGATTTATTGCCTTAACTAAAGATGTACATGAGCTTGCTCAGTCTATTCTCCAAGAAGAAATGACTGGAGGAGAGCTCCTTTATCAAGACTCCTTGTCCGTTTTGTTTGCCGAAGGTTCTGAAAAAGATTCTATTCTTCTCTCTGGCCAAGGCCTTGCGTACCAAGAGGTGAGCCAGAGAGAAATCACTTCTCTGCTTGCTGGCACGGGAATTGAGGGAGCAATAAAGAAGCTCTCTGATCATCCGTACTTGAAGTCCGCAGACATTTCCATCTCTCCGTTTTGGAGGAGTACATTGCCCAAAAACGAGGAGAGAATCCATGTCCGCCTGTCCTTCTAGTCCGAAGGGTTGACGAAAGGGAAATCATCTGGTAGCATACCTCTGTTACTGAACGAAATGAAGGAATCAACCAATGAATACATCAAACTTGGAGAGGTCTTGGAGGCCCTGCCGAGCTTGAAGTTTCGTGTTAAATTGGAGAACGGCTCCGAAATTATTGCCTACCTCTCGGGAAAACTCATGGTTCATCGGATCCGTATACTTGCGGGAGACACCGTAACAATAGAAACGAGTCCGTATGATCCAACCAAGGGGCGCATTATTTATCGGGGAGTCTCGCATAAATACCGCAAGCCCTCTGCTTGATTATGAAAGTAAAGTCATCCGTAAAGATTGTTTGCAAAGACTGCAAGATTGTGCGCCGGAAAGGGCGCCTGTATGTCTTGTGTGTAAATCCAAAACATAAACAAAGACAAGGATAAAACTCTATGGCACGCGTTGTTGGTGTACAAATCCCGGATCAGAAAAAAATACGAATTGCCCTTACCTACATACGGGGTATTGGGCATTCCCTGGCGGCAAAGATTCTTGCGGAAACGGATATTTCTCCAGATGCAAAAGCGGGGTCTCTGAAAGCTGAAGAGCTAAATACCATCAAAGAAATTATTGAAAAAAATTACCGGGTAGAGAGCGATTTGAAGCGAGATACTATGGGGCATATTAAGCGTTTGAGAGATATTGGCTCATGGAGAGGAGGGCGTCACGCAAAACATCTGCCCGTTCGAGGACAGCAAACAAGGACAAACACAAGAACCGTACGTGGTAACGTACGCAAAACGGTGGGATCCGGAAGAAAGCCGGCCGCAACTGCGAAATAACAGCATACTATGGGAAAGAAACGAATCGCATCACATTCAACAGAAGAGCTCCTGAAAGAACGGGAAGCCGTGGAAGCCAAGGTGGAGCAAGGAGCTAGTAAAGCGGCATCCCAGCGAATCAAGGAAGGAAGGGTATATATTACCGCGTCTTTTAATAATATTCTGATGAGCCTCACAGATCCTCAGGGAAATGTGCTGGGTTCTACGAGCGCAGGGAGTATTGGATTTAAGGGAACAAAGAAAGCAACGCCCTTTGCCGCCTCCAAAGTTGCAGAAGCCATTTGGCAGATCTCTCGTCAGAAGGGAGTTGAGCGGGCACATATTTTCATGAGAGGAGTTGGAGCAGGCAGAGACTCCGCTCTCCGATCTCTTGGAGCAAAAGGACTGGATATTCTTTCCATTAAAGATACAACACCTCTTCCACATAACGGACCTCGTCGTCCACGGGCTCGAAGAGTATAACCCACACCCCTGTATATGCAAAAAGGAGTAGTAAGAAAACGAAGAGCATCTCAGCTTTCTGAATATGGAAAGCAGTTGAGGGAGAAGCAGAATCTAAAGCAGGAGTACAATCTCCGGGAGCGTCAGTTCAAGACGTATGTTGAGAAATCATTGGCTAATCGGGGCGAGAAGAGTTCCCCCGAGCTCTTGATGCAGTTTCTGGAACAGAGACTGGATAGCGCGGTTTTTCGCATGGGATTGGCTAAGACAAGAGCTCAGGCGAGACAACTTGTTTCTCATGGGCATGTTCTGGTAAATGACCGCAAGCTAAACATTCCTTCTTACTCAATCAAACAGAACGATGTTATTTCGGTGCACCCTTCTTCAAAAGATTGCAAATACTTTACGGAAGTGTTCCTGTCATTAAAGAAACACGAAGCCCCTTCCTGGATCTCTCTAGACAAAGAGAAAGGAGAGGCAAAGATTGTAGGATTTTCTTCTCTAGAAGAATCTACACCTTCTGTTGAGCTTTCCATGGTATTTGAGTTTTATTCCCGATAAACAACATAACCCTATTCTATGATTCCATTGCCACAGCCCATTAAACTTGTTTCCCAAAAAGGAGATGTTGGTGTATTTGAAATTGAAGGCCTTTACCCGGGTTACGGAGTGACTATTGGAAACAGTTTGCGCAGAATCCTCCTAACGTCTCTTGAAGGAGCAGCTATAACTGAGGTAAAAATCAAGGGAGCTCCCCATGAATTCAGTACACTCTCGGGAGTTTTGGAAGATGTCCTGACTATTGTTTTGAGTCTAAAGCAGATGCGCTTTACCCTGCATGGAGAAGAGCCCCAGAAAGGGGAGTTAAAGATAAAAGGAGAGAAAGAAGTGAAGGGTTCTGACTTTAAGCTAAGCTCCCAGCTCACGCTCGCAAATCCTGATATTCATATTGCCACCATCACAGATAAGAAGGCGGAGCTTGAAATAGAAATTACCGTTGAGCGGGGAGTAGGATATGTTCCTTCGGAGGCTCGAAAAAAGACAAAAGAGGATGTTGGAGTCATTGCCATGGATGCTATTTTTACTCCCATTAAAAATGTGAGCCATCGAATTGATCACATGCGTGTTGGGGAGCGAACAGACTTTGATAAGGTAACACTAACGGTAGAAACGGACGGAACCGTCTTGCCTTCTCTTGCGGTAGCAAAAGCGGGAACGATTCTTGGAGATCAGATTTCCCATATCATGTCCGGCTTGGAAAAACAGGAAACGGAAAGTGAAGATTCCTCAACGCCAAAGAAAAAAGCGGTAAAAGCGGAAGGAAAGAAAGTTGCAAAAGTAGCAGCAAAGAAAAAATAGAACGCTTGTATGAAGAAACGAGTAAAAGGAAGAACATTTGGAAGAAAAAGAGATCCTCGCAAGGCGTTGCTCGTTTCTGTTGCGCGAGCCCTGGTTATTGCGGAACGTATTCAGACAACGGAGGCAAAGGCAAAAGAAGTTGCTCCTCTTGTTGAAAAGATGATTACCAAGGCAAAAAAAGGAGATCTGCACGCTCGAAGGCAACTGATTTCCATCTTGGGAGTTGCAAATACCAAAAAACTAATAGAAGAAATAGCTCCTCGCTATAAAGATCGAGCGGGAGGGTATACAAGTATTGTAAAAATAGGAAAAAGAAACTCGGACAGCGCAAGTATGGCCGTCCTCTCTCTTGTAATATAATATGGAACGAGACACATTTACCATTGACGCGGCAGACCAGGTACTTGGACGATTGGCAACAAAAGTTGCGGTTCTTCTACGCGGGAAGCATCACCCGGGTTTTCTTTTGCATGTAGACAAAGGAGCTATTGTGCTGGTAAAGAACGCTCAGCACATGAAGATCACCGGAAATAAGCTAGTACAGAAGAAGTACTATAGACACTCAGGATATCTTGGAGGGATCAAAGAAAAGCCGTTGGGAAAGGTTATGGAAAAGAATCCTACCGAGGCTTTACGAAAAGCCGTTTGGGGTATGTTGCCAAAAAATCGCCTGCGAGCTGAGCAGATTAAAAGATTGAAGATAGAAGCATGACGACAACAGTGGAAAAAAAAGAAAAAATCGAAAAGCCGGAGAAGGGCAGGTATATTGAAACGGTTGGGAGAAGGAAAACAGCCGTAGCTCGTGTACGTATTTGGCCTGGCAAAAAAGGAAGCATTGTTGTGAACGGGAAGAGTCTTGAAGACCATTTTCAGGATCGTGAATTCCAGGGCATTGTACTGGAGGCGTTTCAGAAAATTCACCTTGATCATCCATTTGAAACATCTGTTGTTGTGAAGGGAGGGGGAATACACGCGCAAGCGGAAGCAACTCGCCATGGTATTGCTCGAGCCCTCTTTGAATTTGATAATGCCTTGAAGCCTCAGCTGAAGAAGTTAGACATGCTTATGCGGGATCCTCGTATGCGTGAACGCAAGAAGTTTGGTCTCAAGCGTGCTCGCAAAGCCCCACAATGGAGAAAGCGCTAGCTTTCGACATTGTGGGCACAGAGGGGGTCGGGGAGATTGGGTATCTCCCCGTGTAGGAAATCATTCAAAACCGAGGGTTTTGAAAGAGCAGAGCGACCCCACAATGGAGAAAGCGCTAGCTTTCGACAAAACTCTTTTGTATATATGAAACCCGCCTCATTCCTTTGGCGGGTTTTCGTTCATCTTGCTTTCCAACTTTTTCTACGAGCCTCAACAATCTGTTCCTCCCATGCCTGGAAATTGCCTCTATGGATCACGATACTTAGGGCAATCTCTACATCCGGGTCTTGCTGCTCCACGCACTCTTTAAGAAAGGTACTGAGGTCTTTTTGAGCTCCTCTCATTTCTGTATATCCTTTTGCGAAAAGGAACACTGCTGCTCCAAACATCGCTACGTGAAGCGAGAGAGAAATATCTTCTCTCAAAGAATGTCCTGATATTGCCAGAAAGGAGGGGAGGAGAAAAACCATTATAAACAAGGCCTTTTTGTAGGTATTCCTACCCGAACGCTCCTTTATAGTAAGGATTGTCAACTCAAGCTCAATCCGCCCTGCAATCTTCAGGCCTTTTCCTTGATCTTCTTTCCATTCCTCTGTTAGATTCAAAGATGTTCCCTCCTTCTTTGATAAAGTGATGCTATTGGTTCATACCACATATTTGGCTCAAATGCAACAATGTGTTCTGGTTGTGCTAGATGGACTTAGCACAATCATATCATTGAACTCTGCGAGAGACGCGGTATAATGACTGAGTTACTATCTCGCGTGCTATGAAAGCCTTTCTCCAAACAAAACAATATATTGCAAGGGACACCCTTTTGTGTTCGTTTTCCTTGGAAAACAGTCTTGCGTTTCGAGCGGGGCAGTATTTCTTTATTGAAATTCCAAATCCTCCGTTCAAAGACGAGAGGGGAAACAGGAGACATTTTTCGTTTGTAAATTCTCCAAGTAAATCCCAAACGGTTGAAATGGCAACACGCATAGGAGATTCGGCATTTAAAAAGTCTCTTGCCGCTATGGAAATTGGAAGAGATGTAGAGATTAACTCAGTCTCCGGAACATTCACGCTCCCAAAAGATCTTATTCAACCACTCTGTTTTATAGCGGGCGGTATTGGTATTACGCCCTTTATGAGCATGATAAAACATCTCAATGAGCTTGAATTTCCCGGCAATGTTGTTTTGCTTTATAGCAACAAAACAAAAGAAGGTTCAGCATTTCTAGAAGAGCTACAACTATTGGCCCAAGAACAATCATCTTTTCACCTTATTCCAACAATGACAGAAGACCCCGCGTGGCAAGGAGAAACGCGCCTCATTACAGCATCACTTGTGCAAGAGCTTATCCCGGATTATCAGGACCGCTCCTTTTTTATTGCGGGAACTCCCGGAATGGTAGATTCCGTTAATCGAGAGGTAAAATCCCTCCTTCAAGACGATTCTCGTATTACGATTGAACATTTTCCGGGCTACTGATCTTTCTCTGTATAGCTTCCTCTGTTAAGGGGAGGCAGTCTCTAATGCTAAATTGGCCCACACGAGTTCTGGTGAGTTGGGTCAGATACGCCCCTGTGCCTAGTGCCTGTCCAATATCCTGGGCCAGAACGCGAATATATGTACCCGAAGAGCAGACAACACAAATAGTGAGCAGAGGTGGCAACCATGCAAGAATTTCCAGGTGTTCAATGCGTACTGCGCGAGGAGAAAGGGTTTGGGCAATGCCTTTGCGGGCAAGTTTATAGGAAGGAATTCCCCGTACCTTTACCGCTGAATACGCGGGAGGAATCTGCGCAATATCTCCGGTGAAAGAGCAAAGAACATTCTGAATCTCAGCAATGGAAACATGAGAGGAGTCAGCCCCTATTTGAATAACGCCCGTAGGGTCTCCTGTATCACTTGTCTTCCCAAGTTCAAGAACGGCGGTGTACTCTTTCTCCGAGTTTTTGAGAACATGGTGAAGTTTTTTAGTAAATATCCTTCCAATACCAATCACCAGTACCCCTGTTGCGAAAGGGTCTAGCGTTCCTCCGTGCCCCACGCGGGATTCGTTGGTAAAACGCCGCACCTTGTTAACCACATCATGAGACGTAAGTCCTTTTGGTTTATTAATACAAATCAACATATATACAATATGAGAGAAAGGTCGGGCGCGCGTATTTCTTTTACATACCATGCTACATAACTGCCCGTACAATCTTCATTGTCAGCTTACGCAGGAGCATAAAAGTTTGTGGAGGATAAAGAACTACTACCTGATAGATACGGAAAGATGCCAAGAATGTGGAGGGGAGTGCAGGTCGTTTTGGGAGGAGATGGCGCAGGAGAAGGAAGATAGAATAGAAGAGTTAAAAGAACTCCTCAAAATGCATCAGTAGGTTGTTCCGAGTCTTGCTTAAGAGCTTCTTCGGTTTCTTTCTCAAGCTCTTCTTTTTTGAGCAGGTCGGGGAATATCTTGTAGAGGTCTTCGGTAGCAAGGTATCCATATAAAACCTGATCTCCAATGAGGAGGGCCGGAAGATTTGGTTCAATCTCATGCAGGGCTATGAGGGTTTGGAGCGCGGGAAAGGAAAGGTGGTAGTCAAACGCATAGACTCGGGCTTCTTCATGGAGCTCTCCAAACTGGGAGAGTACGTGCCCTTGTCGTATGCAATCCCTGCAGTCGCCCTCATTGGAATAAAAATAAAGAATGGAGAGGGGTTTGGTGTCACACTTCTCTTGTGCTTGTCGCATAAGTAGATAGTCTTTTATTTGCAGGAGAGAGTAGTATTTTTTTAAATTAACAACTTCCGGATTCTCCACTCCAAGAGACTGCTCCATAAAAGAAAGCCGTTGAGCAAGTACTCGCAGTTCTTGGGAGAGAAAAGTGTCTCCCAAATGCTCACAAGCTGCCATCTCAAGAAGGGCAAATTGTGTTTCTGCGGAAAGAATATCCATGGATATCTTGTCTTCCATGGAACGGATTTCTTGAATACGCTTATCGGCGAATAGGGTGCTTACAAAAAATGAAGTGGCAACAATAAGAAAAACAATAATAAGCGCCGTAATATGGTATTGAAGATATGTATTTCGCATAGTCTATTTCCAGTGTATTGTCTTTCTCATAAACAGGGTGCGTACGGCTGCGGAGAGATACCATGTTAATGCAATGAATCCGTAGAGAAAGAGAAAGTAAAGTATGCCCATGCGCAAAGGCTCGTTTCCCGAAAGATTTTTTCCAATAAGAATAAGGGCAACGGTCAGTGCCATGGCAGTAAGAACAAGAAAAATCATAGGACTTGTATTGATGTAGAAAAAGAGTTCGGAAGACGGGAGAGAAAGAGAAGGGAGAGAAGCCCCAACCGCGCTGAATTTGAGTAATTGTTGGTCCACAATTGAAACTACTCCTCTTCCCAAATGCCAAATCATGAGGACACTTGCTCCCAGGGCCAGAAGGGAAGATGGGAGAACAAACATTCCAAGATTTCCGTACTTCAAGCGAAAGAGAGAGGGGAGGTAGTCAATCATATTGTGCAGGAAACCTAGTGTCCATCTTAATCGCTGGCGAAAGAGAGATACAATTGTTGCGGGGGAGACCGTGTATACATACGCGTTGTGCGCGTTTGCAATTTTCATATGGTGCAACTGCATGCGCAAGGCAAATTCAAGATCCTCCGCGTCATGGGCTTTTTTGTACAATCCGATTTTATTGAATACTTCTTTGCGAAAAAGGGAAAAGGGTCCCGGAGTAACATGAATGGCATCAAGCGAGGCAAGTACGTTTCGAATAAAAATGGCAAGCGTGTATTCCGTCTGCTGGAGTCTTCCAAAAAATCCTTTTGTGTTATGGATTTTAAGAGCGGGGGTAACTGCCATAACGCGTGGATCCGCAAATTTCTCAACCATGCGAATCAGCGCCTCCGGATGCACAAAGGAGTCGGCATCAAGCGTTCCTACAATGTCTGTAGTAATATTGGGAATGGCAATATTGAGAGCGGTGTATTTCCCTCCGTTTTCTTTTTGGATCACCAAAACGCGTTCTTGATGAGTGCTATTGCGCAACGCCTCAATACTGCCGTCTTGACTGCCATCATCTACTACCACAATATTTAGTTTTTCTTGAGGATAGGTAAGTGCCAGCACGGATGCGATACAGTTTGCAATAGTGCTTTCCTCGTTATAACAAGGAATGACAATGGTAACGGAGGGGAGGGAGGCGGAGGACAGCTTTTGGGTTAAGGGAGAAGGTTTGCGCCCCAAAAAGACCAGGAGCAAAAACACCTGGTAGTATAAGGCTATGGAGAGAATTATAAGGATTCCTATGGAAAGAGGTTCCAGTGATTGCGTGTTCATGGTAATTGGCTTATTAAAGCATGATTTCTCCGTGTTGCAAAGGGAATTGTTTTAAGATAGAGTGTATCTGATATGGAAACATTTATCATTCAGGGCGGAGTTCCCTTATCCGGGGAGATTGAAGTTAGAGGATCAAAGAATGCCACATTTCCTCTCATGGCGGCTACCATTCTCACAACGCAGGATTGCGTTATTGAGAATGTTCCCCGTATTGAGGATATCTTCCGTATGGTGGAAATCTTTCAGGGTATGGGAGCTGTTGTGGAGTGGGAGGGAGAAAGGACGTTGAGAATCAGCACAAAAAATCTCGATCCCGCCCGCATTGACCGCAAACTTGTTTCTCGCCTCCGAGGATCCGTTCTGCTCATAGGCCCCTTGCTTGCAAGGTTCGGGCGTGTTTCCTTTCCTCATCCGGGAGGGTGCATTATTGGATCTCGTCCCATTGATACACACCTGGACGCCTTCTCTCAGCTTGGGGTACGAGTAACTCCAACAGAAGAAGGATATGATTTGGAAAAAACCGGGGACGACAGAGACCGGGAGGTTGTGCTTGGAGAGTTTTCCGTAACAGCAACAGAGAATATTTTACTGTTTGCGAGCGCTCTCAACGGATGTACAACAATAAAAATAGCTGATGTGGACTATCAGAACCAGGAGATTGCCTCCTGCTTGAGAGAAATGGGCGCTGAAATTTCTCAGCAAGAACCTCACAGCTTTACTATACAAGGCAAGAAAGAATTAGGGGGATTCCGTCGAAGATTGGCATATGACCCAATAGAAGCGGGAACCTTTATTGTGCTTGCCGCCGCCGTGAAAGGGCGCATCACCGTGCACAATGTGGAAACGAGATTTCTGGACTTGTTCTTAAAGAAAATGCGCGACTTTGGCGTGAACATGGAGATTATTCCATCTGAGAACGGCACTTCCAGCGTTAAAGTAACTCCTTCTTCTTCTCTGCATATGGATAAGATTGAGAGCAGAGTGTATCCCGGCATATCTTCCGATTTGCAATCGGCGCTTGGCGTGCTGGCAACACAGGCACAAGGTTCAACACTTCTCTTTGATACCCTCTACTCGGGGAGATTGAGATACTTGGAAGAGCTGAATAAAATGGGGGCTGAAATCTACGTTGCAGATCCGCATAGAGCAATTATAAACGGGCCGACTCAGTTGCATGGATCAAAGCTTGGATCCTATGACTTGCGGGGAGGAATGGCCGTTGTGATTGCATCTCTTATTGCAAAAGGACAGAGTGAGATAGACAACATTTACCAGATTGACCGAGGATATGAGCGTATTGAGGAGCGTTTGCAGGGCATTGGGGCTGATATAAAGCGAATGAAAAGTGAAGCATGAAACCGACTGCTCGCAATGTCATGGTTGTTTAGAATTTTGAACATTAGAATTTGTTTCGTATTTCGATATTCGGATTTATAATTTCTTTTGCGTAGCAAAAACTGTATGTTTGTATACAAAATTGGCATTGATTTAGGAACCTGTAACTCTCTGGTATTTGTCCCCAATAAGGGCATTGTTTTGTCGGAGCCTTCAGTTGTGGCTGTTTCTCTGGAAGATAACCGCATTTTGGCGGTAGGAGAAGAGGCAAAAGAAATGACTGGGCGAACGCCCGACACAATTCGCGTGTATCGTCCCATGAGAGAGGGAGTGATTGCAGACTTCCGCGTGACGCTTGCCATGATTCGCTCTCTCATTCAGCGAACCATTCCCCGCTACCAGTTTTTCAAGCCGGAAGTTCTGGTCTCGGTGCCAGCCGGCATTACTTCTACCGAGCGGCGCGCTGTTATTGAGGCTACGTTGAAAGCGGGAGCAAAAGCAGCTTACATTACCAAAGAGCCAATCTTGGCTGCTATTGGAGCTGGTATTCCTATTCACTCTTCTTCAGGACATATGATTGTAAATATTGGAGGAGGAACCACGGAGGTAGCAGTTATCTCTCTGGGCGGCATTGTTGAGGCAACTTCCTTGCGAGTAGCGGGGGATAAGTTTGATCAGGCAATTGCGGACTACATTAAACGAACCTATAATCTTGCAATTGGAGAGAAGACGGCGGAAGAAGTGAAAAAGAATATTGGGAGTGCGATTCCCGAGAAGACGCCTCTTTCTATGGATGTACGGGGGAGAGATATGGTGTTGGGGCTTCCAAAAACCATCACATTGGGTTCCAATGAAGTATCTCATGCCATGACAGATCCTTTGGAAGAAATTCTCCAAGTTGTAAAAATGGTACTGCGAGAGACGCCACCGGAGCTTTCGGCCGATATTATGGACAAAGGAATGGTGCTTTCAGGAGGAGGAGCGCTCATCCGAAATATTGACCAGTACATGTCTCACGCCATTGGCGTGCCGTGCTTTCTTGCGGAAGATCCTCTCACGTGTGTGGCTCGTGGGGCAGGATCCATGCTTGAGAATCTGGAAACATACAAGAGAAGCATCATGAGTAAGTCTTCATGAAACAGGCGGGACTGCTCAACGCTCTTGAAGCGTCCCTTAAGAGAGGACGCGTTTCCGGAGCGTATTTGTTTTTTGGAAATGACGAGGAGGGAAAGAAAAAGGCAGTTTCTCGCGTAGCTCAAATTATTTGTTGTGCGGAAGAAAAAGGTGTCCCATGCGAAATATGTGTTGCATGTAATTCCGCAGCCAAGCTTTTACATGCGGACATTCGGGTAGCACAGGATCTCTCTATAAAAGGAATGAGGGAGTTTCGTAGCTCTCTGGGGACCGGAGCCTGGTCGTCTCGCTCTATAGTAGTTGTTATTGAACGCATGGAAAGTATACGGGAAGACGCTCAGTCTCTCCTTTTGAAGATGTTGGAAGATTCTCCCGGGAATACCATATTTCTCCTTACTGCACTTTCCGCCTCCTCTGTGCTTGAGACTGTTCAGTCGCGCGTTCATTCAGTTCCTTTTTTTCAGTTTCAGAGCCTAGAAGAATCTGAGAAAGTTCTTTCCGAGGATTTGGTAAAAGATTTTACCCGTTTCCGACACCTATCATTTGAAGAACGATTTTTATACGCAAAAACAATGGCGCAAGATCCGGAATGCGTTGTCCAAGCTTTTCAAGAGTGGCTTGCCTATGCTCGCGTAGCTTTTCGCAGACAGGTGGAAGGCAAATTGCCTTCTCTCCACCTTTCTCGAACTCTTCGGGTTATAAAGCTTCTCCAACGTCTCCTTGTGCTCCAGCGAACGTCATCGGGAAGCTCGCGTTTGGCCTTGGAAAGATTTATGGTAGAATTATAAAATATGGATACAAAGATAATCATTGCCAATATAAAGCCGGAGTGCGAGAAGGCATTGGATTTTTTCTCCAAAGAGATTGCCAAAATTCGCACAGGTCAGGCAAATCCTTCTTTGGTGGAAGATATTATGATAGAGGCATTTGAACAAAAACTCCCCCTTAAGCATGTGGCGAGCATTTCATGCCCTGAGCCTCGCCAGATTCTCATTCAACCATGGGATCATTCGTACATAGGGCCAATTGAAAAGGCAATTTTAAAGAGTGGTATTGGGGTGAGCCCCATTGTGGATCAGCTGTCTATTCGTATTCCTCTCCCGCAACTTACGCAAGAGTTTCGGAAGAATTTACTGCGCCTACTTGGAGAAAAGCAAGAATCTTCAAAGCAGACCATGCGAAAATTGCGGGAAGAAGCGTGGGGGAGTATGCAGGAGGCTCAACGAAATGGAGAAATTGGAGAAGACGCAAAGTTTCGAGGTAAGGAGGATCTCCAAAAAATTATTGATGAGTACATAAAAAAGATTGACGAAATGGTTTCCCGCAAGGAACGGGAAATAATGGAAACATAACCCATCCTATTCCATTCCTCCTAATTAGCACTACATTTATGGGCATTGTAACTATTTTTATTGCGCTTCTTAGTTTGGTTCTCCTTATTACGCTCCATGAGCTTGGCCATTTTTTGTTGGCAAAAAAATACAATGTTAAGGTTGATGAATTTGGCATTGGCATTCCTCCCCGTGTCTGGGGAAAGAAGGTGGGGGAGACGCTTTACTCCATAAATCTCTTGCCTCTTGGTGGGTTTGTGCGCCTCCAAGGAGAAGATTCTTCGGAAAAAGGACCAAGGAGTTTTGCGTCAAAGCCTGTTGCTCAGCGCCTTTTTATTGTGGCAGGAGGGGTTATTGTCTTTTGGATTATTACCATAGTAATGTTTACCGGCCTTGCTCTTACGTGGGGTGTTCCTTCTGCGGTTTCCGATGATGCAACTGGGGTTGGTCAACCCATGGTGCGTATTTTTGGTGTGGCGAGCAATTCTCCGGCGGAGGATGCTCAAATTCGTCCCGGCGACATTATCCTTAAAATCAATGGAGAACCGGTTACAATGGCCGGAGAGGTTATCTCTGTAATTGAAGCAAACAAAGGAAACGAGGTTTCAATGCTTTTACAGAGAGGAAGATCCATTGAAGAACAGATTGTTATTCCTCGCGTAGATCATCCTGAAACGGAGGGAGCCTTGGGCGTGCGATTAGGCAGGGTGGCTTTGGTTACATCTTCTTGGTGGCAAGCTCCCGTAGAGGGGGTTCGGTTGACAGGAGACTTAACCTGGCGCATTCTTAAAACGTTCGGATCCGCAATACGGGGACTCTTTCCGGGGAAAGACATGCCGGAAGGCATGAGTGTTATGGGTCCCATTGGTATTGTTTCAGCTCTTCAAGACTCTCTCTTTCTTGGGATTCCGCACTTCCTCTTTTTTGTGGCTCTTCTCTCTCTCCACCTTGCCGTCATCAACATTCTTCCTATTCCTGCGCTGGACGGAGGCCGTATTGCCTTTCTTCTGGTTGAGATGGTTCGGAAAAAGGCTGTGTCGGAACAGGTGGAGAAATTAACGCATACCGCGTTCTTTGTCCTCCTGATTCTTCTTCTCATTTTTATTACCGCGCAAGACATTTTCACCTTATTCCTATGAGACAATCAACTCTTTTCACAAAAACAAGACGCGAAGATCCTGCCAACGAAGAAAGCATAAACGCTAAGCTCCTAATTCGGGGAGGCTTTATACACAAAGAAATGGCCGGAGTCTATACACTTCTTCCCCTGGGTCTCCGGGTGTTTAATAACATCATGGGTATTATTCGAGAAGAAATGAACGGCATTGGAGGACAGGAAATGCTCATGACCACTCTTCAGGATCCCGATCTCTGGAAAAAGACTGGACGCTGGACAGAGGAGGGAGCTAACGCTCACAATGGTCTTCCTTGGTTCAAAACAAAGCTCTCAACAGGAAACGAGCTTGGTATTGCCAATACGCACGAGGAAACGCTCACCAATATTTTGCGAGGGCATATTTCTTCATATAAAGATCTTCCATGCTATATGTACCAGTTTCAGAATAAGTTTCGCAACGAGTTGCGGGCAAAAAGCGGTATCATGCGAGCTCGTGAATTTGTTATGAAAGATCTTTACTCGTTCAGCAAGACAGAAGAGGAGTTTCGTGAATTCTACGAGGCGTGCGCCTCAGCATATCTTAGAATATTCAGCCGATTGGGACTGGGAGATAGAACATACCGCACATTTGCTTCCGGCGGGGCATTCTCAAAGTTTAGCGATGAGTTCCAAACTCTTTCAGAAGCAGGAGAAGATATTATATATATTGCAAAGGAGAAAAATATTGCCATAAACAAGGAGGTATTTACCGATGATGTTCTTGCGGAAATGAATGTAAAGAGAGAAGAGTTTGAGGAATATAAGGCGATTGAGGTTGGAAACATCTTTCCCCTTGGAACAAAATACTCGGAAACTCTCGGCCTCTTGTATCGTACCGAACAGGGAACGGAAAAACCCGTAGTTATGGGAAGCTATGGTATTGGAGTGGGGAGAGCAATGGGAACAATTGTGGAAGCTCTCCATGATGAACGTGGTATTGTATGGCCAGCCTCTGTAGCGCCATTTCAAGTCCATATTATTGTTTTGCAGGGCGGAGAGCAGGAGGCAGAGAAGCTATATCAGGCTCTGGAGAAGCAGGGAACGGAAACGCTCCTGGATGATAGGGAAGATAAGACGCCGGGGGAGAGGTTTGCGGACGCAGATCTTATTGGTATTCCGGTGCGCATTGTGGTGAGCGCAAAAACAGTGGCCATGTCTTTGGGAGAACTCAAGAAGAGAACAGAAAAGGAGCCTGAGATGATTCCGCTCAACGCTATTCCAGCATTTTTCACCCAATCATGACGTTACCTATACTATTCCCTGTTCTGTCGTCATTGCAACCACCCACCTCGTCATTGCGAGCGGTAGCAATGACAGAATGGGAGTTATACCTTACTAACGCAGAGCATATGCTCGAAGTTAAGATTGCTTCGTGGAGAAATAACTAACAATTCCTGATGTATAACATTCTGATTGCCCGTATATGAACATTCTGAACTCCATTTTATCCATGTTGGGAAGCGACATTGCCATTGATCTTGGAACGGCAAACTCTTTGGTATACGTGAAAGGGCGGGGCATTGTTATTCAAGAACCCTCCGTTGTTGCGGTAAACCAAAAGACGGGATCCATCTTGGCTGTTGGCAAAGAGGCAAAAAAAATGGTTGGAAGAACTCCAAGTCATATTGTTGCCACACGCCCCTTGGTGAAAGGTGTAATTTCTGATTTTGAGGTAACGGAACAGATGCTTCGCTACTTTATAGAGAAAGCTCAGAAAAGATCGTTCTTTCTTACTCCAGGCCCTCGTATTATTGTGGGAATTCCTTACGGCGTTACCGAAGTTGAGAAGAGGGCAGCAAGAGACGCGGCAATTGGAGGGGGGGCGAGAGAAGCCTATCTCATTGAAGAGCCCATGGCGGCAGCTATTGGCGCACGCTTGCCGGTTCAAGACGCGGGAGGCAACTTTATTGTGGATATTGGCGGAGGAACGGCGGAGGTCGCCATTATCTCTCTGGGAGGCATTGTGTCAGCAAAATCGTTGCGCATTGCGGGGGACAAGTTAAATGAAGACATTGTGCATTACGCACAGGAAAAGTATAAGATTTTAATTGGAGAACGTACGGCAGAGGCAATAAAGATTGGAATTGGATCGGCTTTTCCCATGAAAGAAAAGATGCACATGCCGCTTCGTGGAAGAAATCTCATTACCGGACTTCCAGAGGAAATTATTATTTCCGATGAGGATGTTAGAAAAGCCATGGAGAAATCCATTCGGCAAATTGTTGGAGAGATCAAAATGGCGGTAGAGGAAACACCTCCAGAACTGTTGGCTGATATCATGAGTACGGGAATCTGGCTTGCTGGCGGAGGAGCCTTGTTACGCGGACTTGATACCCTCATTACAAAAGAAACAAAGATTCCTACACACATTGTAGAAGATCCTCTTACTGCTGTTGTGCGGGGAGCAGGAATGGTGCTGGAAAATCTTGATGAATTGCGGGATGTGCTTGTTGAAACAGAGGATCTTGAACCACCACGGTAAAACTAAAACTCCGAGAGTCCCGCACTCCAAGAGTGTACCTTTGCAAGACCGTCAAAAATCCTGCTGAACTTTTGCCTTGCGCTTCGCACCGTCGTGCTTCAGGGCCATCTTGCAAAGGCACACTCTCTCCGTTGCAGATAGTTGGAGTCATGCCTTGCTAACGCAGAGCATGTGCTCGAAGTTGAGATTCTTCGGCTGTCGCCTCAGAATGACGGAAAAGGGATTGATTATTACCTTCGTTTCTTGTATCTTAATTATGATATATCCAATATAAGTATGATTACCAAAGAGCAGATACAGCGTGTGGCATCGCTTGCCCGCCTTTCTCTAAAAGAAGATGAGGTGGAGAAAATGACAAAAGAACTTGGGAACGTGTTGGACTACTTTTCCGTACTTGAGCAGAGTCAGACAGATTCTCATGATACAGTGTCTCCTCAAGGCATTCTTTCGGGTAGAAAGGATGTTGCAATAGAACAAACAGCAGAAAGGAGAGCGGCCTTACTCTCTTCTCTTTCTCTTGAAAGTGACGCAATTTGTGTTCCTCAAGTATTTGAAGCTCGCCATGACCATTAGAGAAATTCAAACAGGTTTGCGGGAGAAAACATTTTCTGCCAAAGAAATTACCGAATCCTTTCTACATAACATTAGAGAAAAGGAGCCTCAAGTGCACGCCTTCTTAACGGTAACAAGCGACCTTGCGTTACAACAGGCTCAGGAAATTGATTCAAACATCCTCAAAGGAAAAGAGATTCCGGAATTGGCCGGAGTCCCATACTCCCTCAAAGATGCTATCTTGGCTAAGGGTGTTCCTTGCACTGCGGGTTCTCGCATGTTGGAGCACTATACCGCCACGTATGATGCCAAGGTGGTTGAGAATCTTAGAAACGCGGGAGCTGTTCTGTTGGGGAAAACCAATATGGATGAGTTTGGTATGGGGGCCTCAACTGAGTATTCCGCGTTTGGTCCCACCCACAATCCTCGAAATCTCTCAATGGTGCCAGGAGGAAGTTCTGGGGGATCTGCCGCCTCTGTTGCGGCGCAAGAATGCCTTGTCTCTTTAGGAGAAGATACGGGAGGCTCTGTTCGTCTCCCCGCTTCTTTTTGTGGGGTTGTTGGTATGAAGCCAACGTATGGAACGGTATCTCGATCAGGCGTAATTGCCCTTGCATCTTCACTGGATCAGGTTGGTCCTTTTGCTGAAACCGTGCAAGATTGCGAAAACGTGTTTCGAGTTATATCGGGCAAAGATGAACAAGATGCCACAAGTGTACTCTATGAGTATGGAGATGCTGTGGACCCAATGCAGATAGAGGGACTCACTATTGGCGTGCCAAAAGAATATTTTGCCAAAGGACTGGACCCCGATATTGAAAAACGTGTGCGGGAAATGCTTGGAAAGCTTGCCAACGCGGGGGCAAATGTGCAGGAGGTGAGCCTACCCCGCACATCAGAGGCGCTTGCCGCCTACTATGTTATTAATACGTCAGAGGCTTCTTCAAACCTTGCAAGATACGATGGTATTCGGTATGGACATGCCTCCGGCATGCATCTTTCTTTGCAAGAAGCTTTTGTGGCCAATAGGGAGGCATTTGGAGAAGAGGTAAAGCGAAGAATCATGCTTGGGACATTTGCGCTCTCCGCGGGATACTACGAAGCATACTACAAGGCGGCTCAGCGAGTGAGAGATCTCTTAAGAAAAGACTTTTCGGAAGCTTTCTCAAAAGCGGATGTTCTCATGGGTCCTGTTAGCCCGTTTCTTCCGTTTCCCTTGGGGGAGCGAGTGGAAGACCCTCTTGCCATGTATCTTGTTGATATGTATACAGTGGCCGCAAACTTGAGCGGGATTCCCGGCATCTCGGTTCCCATTGGATCTGCCCGCGATCTCCCCGTGGGGCTTCAAATATTGGCCCCGCACTTTAAGGAACGGCTCCTCTTTTCTGTTGCCAAAACAGTTGAACAAATAGCTGATACAAGCTACCATAGCGGTGTATGACGGAGATTCTTGAACTTATTTCTTCGTGGATAAACAACCCGGGCCTTCAGCATATCCTTTGGCCTCTCAAGACCTTGTTTATTCTTGCCACTCTTGGTCTGCTTGGTGTTATTGTCTTTACGCTAAAAAACTCCTCGTATTTACAGGTAAACTACCTGCAGGAAGCGAGCGAGTATTCGGGATACCATCCGTACGGCCTTGGACCAAGACAGAAGGAGTGGAAGAAGCGAGTCAAAGCTCATATAGAAGGGAAAGATCCAACCGAACATAAGCTCGCCATACTTGAGGCGGATAAAATATTTGATGAGGTGATTCAGCGCATGAATTATGGAGGAGGCACAAGAGAAGAACGATTGGCCAAGGTTCCTGACGTTGCCATTCCAACTATTGACGATGTGCGGAATGCCCACCGTATTCATAACAATATTGTGCAAGACCCAACGTACCTCATTACAGAGATAGAAGCGAAGCGAGTTGTGGCAATCTACGAACAGGCACTCAAGGGACTCGATGTGCTCTAGGGTCACTCCGCACTCCGAGAGTATACCTTTGCAAGACCGTCAAAATTCTGCTGAACTTTTGTCTTGTGCTTCAGGGCCATCTTGAAAAGGCATACTCTCTCCGTTGCAAATGCAGAAGTCATGCTTTGTTAACGCAGAGCATGTGCTCGGAGTTGAGAAAGCAATGCTAGCTCGCTACGGGGTTGATTGGTTTTGAAATATCGTGTATAGTGCACGGGACACTTCAAGCAAGTACTGTTTGAATGTTGAGATAGTGCATTGGAGTTTTGTACCAACGAGCGGGGTAGTGTAGTAGTAGCA
>JAUYJR010000046.1 GCA_030699255.1 bacterium
ATTAAGAAATAGAGCTATAATCTTGAATATGAACGAGGAGAAAAAGATCAGCAGGAAGAAAGCACTAATTCTAGTAGTCTGCATAGGGGTTCTTACCTTTACTGCCGGTTATCTACTCTCTGATCGTCTCTATGTTGCTAATACTGACTTACAAGAGGATTGTAATGTGTTAGCTTTCTCTATCAAGGGCTATCTGAGTACCTACATACCCAAGCAACCTGTTGATCAAGAAGTAGATGTTTCCTCGTCAGAAGATATCGTTGATGGAATACTGACAGCCCAAAATGATCCAGACATAAAGGCGGTTATGTTGCTGGTCGACTCACCCGGAGGTGACGGAGTAGCCGGAGAGGAGGTTGCTTCAGCACTAAAGAGCTTCGATAAACCAAGTGTTGCCGTTATACGAAGCATCGGCGCTTCATCTGCTTACTGGGCAGCTACCGGCGCGGACAAAATCTATGCTTCTAAAATCTCTGACGTAGGAAGCATCGGGGTAACAGCTTCTTATCTTGATGAATCAAACAAAAACACAAAGGACGGTTACACTTTCATAGAACTCTCTTCTGCTAAGTATAAGGATACCGGTGATCCAAATAAACCATTAATGCAGGAAGAAAAGGAAATCCTATTGTCTGACGTACGCAAAGCACACAAGGTCTTCGTAGAGGATGTGGCCACAAACAGAGGGCTTGAGTTGAAGGTTGTTGAGAGTCTGGCAAATGGACTAACCTATATAGGCGAGGATGCTCTAAAGTCTGGACTGATTGATGAGATTGGAGACATCACGACTGCCACGAAGTATGTCGAAGATCAGATTGGAGAGAAAGCTGAAATCTGCTGGTATTAACCCCCTAAAACTCTAGATTTGGAACACATTAAAACTATTTCGTATTGTGGCTCAATAGAGCCATTCCGAAACAAGTTTTCATGTGTATTTATGGAGTTTGGGAACCGACTTTTGTGACAAAAATCAGGGTTACAAAACTAACAAAACTATAGGGACGAAGTGTCAGAAAGCTCTGGGGGAAAGGTGTGGTAAAGATGTCGGATTGACCCGACACGGGTTTTAAGAATATATGTTGAAGAATAAAGATATTTTAATGCGTCTAAAAATACTTTTCCGACAACTTTGCGGGTTTTGGGGAGTGACTTTTGTGCCAAAAACTAGAGTATAATGCGGGTATGGCAGACCAAAATCAGGCTATTGCCCTATCAACGCCAAACTCATCGAAACCAGCACAATGTGCCTACACTATCAAAGATAATATAGGGGGTGAAATAGACATAAGATTGAGTGCTAATGCCTGGTGGAACAATGTCGCACGCGTCCGCCAACTTATCACAGCACTTAAGAGAGGTCACTCTCAGCGAAATGCGGCTCTATGTATAGGTATTTCCAAGGATCAGCTCCACTATTTCCTAAAGTTGCACCCAGAGTTTTACGACAAAATAGAGGATTTCAGAGAGGTTCTTTCGTTGAAAATTATCGATGCAATCGCCGAGGCAATAGAGAGGGGTGATGCGCAGACTATACGTTGGGCAGCAGAGAGGCTAATGCCTGAGATATATGGACGGCAGAAAATGATACCAGCCGTTGCTGTTCCTGTTGTAAGTATGAGAGAAGTGCGCAAACGGTACGAGTATGAGCCTGCGATAGAAAACCATGGGCAATCAAGTGTGTAAGGGGCCAACAGTATGCAAAATCTATTAAAACTCTGCATGCCGAAACTCTCAAAAGTGAAAAGTATAAAACTACTTCAAAATATGGCTTGACTAGGCCATTCTCAAAAAGTTTTCTACCATTTTACCGCTGTTTTAGAATGTAGTTGTTGCATGTAAATTGAGGGTATATCTTTGCTGTTTTAGACGCGTTTTGACACTATGGAGGTATGGCTAAAAAGGGTGGGCCGGTTAAGAAGGCGGTAGAAGCAATACATAAGCTCTCACTAACTAAGACATTCAGGTCAGACATTAAATTGGCGCGGGAGAAATTGGGCATACCCTCAGACGGGTTCTCTGAAGAGGATGAGGCAGATATATTCCTGAAAGAAAAATCAATAGATCTTATGGGTTATGCCATAGGGTTACTAGAAAAATACCAACTTCCTCTTACATATTGGATCGAACTTTCCTATTATATGAGGTCAAATAAAACCGATACAGGAAGAACCGCGCAAGAAACTGCTTTGGCGATAGAATACCCCGAGTCCGAGTATCAGACTAATCTAGAGAGATTTTATAAAGGATTTAAGCAGCCATATGTGAAAGTATTTATATTAGATGCCTCGGCCAGAGAAGATGCTTTTAATGTGCTCAGCAAGAACTGGAATGCGATTAGGGAATCACTGAAAAACCAGGGCTGGAAAGAGTTTCGTACCAGATCAACCAAAAACTCATTAAGAGATTCCCTGATCGTTCGGCTTAATGAGAAAACTAGAAAAGAACTTGAAGAGATGGTCGCTGACAATCCTGGCGTTTACCACAATAAAGTAGAGCTAATTGTGGCTATCATGCATTCAGAAGGATATGGTGAGGTAAATATTGATATCGTACGCAAGATTACGACGCATAATTCCCGACCTAAACGTCGCCTTAAGAATTGAGTTGAAAAAGCTAGACTGCCCTAGAGCCTTAAAAAAGCTCGGGGTGGTGCCACTAACGAAGGCCCTCTGGACCACCCTCTGGAGGGCCTTTCGTATGGAGATATCTAAATTACAAATTGAAAAACTTAAAGAGATTGTAGCTAACGACTACGGTATTTATCTAAGCGATAAATCGCTATCTCAATTTGGTATCTCCTTACTTAGACTCACTCGATTAGCAAGTACTGCTCTCGCCCGAGCAGAAGAGAAACCTTCAATAGTTAAACCAATTATAAATTAATCTTTGACTTCGATTCGAAGTCCTTGGTGAAAGACATACACAGTCGGCACCAGGGGCTTCAAGTCGGAACCACGACTGTGTATGAATCAATCAGAAATAATCACAATAGTTGACGACGGGAACAAAAATATCCTTGCCCAGAGATTTGGTGACCAAAGACGTTGGGTCAATTGGCAATTAGAAGAAAAGGACGGGAAATTAGACAAAATCCCCAAAATGTCGAATGGGCAAGGTAATGCGAAGCCAAACGACCCTTCAACATGGAGCACGTTTGCCGAAGTAGATGCTACTCGAAATCGTTTCAGCGGTGTAGGTATCATGCTTGATAATAAAATACTTGGTATTGATCTTGACCATTGCATAGTAGATGGAGAGGTATCACCAGAAGTAGCGGCATTCATAGAGAGGGCTCGGACATACGTGGAGATTTCTCCAAGTAGAACTGGTCTTCACGCCTATCTTGAGCTCACAGAACCAATGACACTTAAGAGGAATAGAGCTTCTAGAGGTATAGGGACAGACTATGAAGTTTATACAACCGGACGCTGGTTCACATATTCCGCCAACCCTTGGAAAGAATCGTATGCGTTACGAACAGTGACTCCGGCGGAGGCGTTCGATCTTCTAGGTTTACTTGGCTATCCTTGGAAAAAAGACTTGCCGCCACAAAATAAATCAAAAAATGATCCAGTGGAGGTGGTATCACTTACGGATGAGGAACTTCTTAAGAAGATGTTTGAGTCAAAAAATGGGGTAAAGATCCGTTCCATCTACTATGGTGACATGTCTGCATATGGGAATGATGACTCGTCTGCCGATATGGCGTTATGTGCTTACTTGGCTTTTTGGACTGCAAAGAACCGGAATCAGATGGAGCGGATATGGCTGGCATCGCCGCTTGGTTCGCGTAAGAAAACGCAAGAGCGCAAAGATTATCGGAACCGGACTATCGACGCAAGCATTATGGGCTGTAAAGAGGTATACGCATGGGAAAAGAAACAAGTACAAGATGTTGGGATTATGGAATCGGCAGAAGCTATCCGCAAGAGGTCCAGCTTCACGCATATTGGTGATTTACTGAATGAGCCGGATGAAGAGATAAGTTGGATCGTTGACGAGCTTCTTCCATCGAGCGGGTTCTCTGTCTTAGCAGCAAAGCCAAAAGTTGGTAAATCAACGCTCGCAAGACAGTTAGCCCTTTCTGTCTCGCAGGGTGAGATATTTCTTGGTCGTCAAACGACAAAAGGCGCAGTCCTGTATGTTGCTCTAGAGGAGAAAAGAGGAGAGGTTAGGAAACACTTCAAGTTACTTGGGGCGATGGGTAGCGAAGATTTGCATGTACATGCTGAATCTGCCCCAGAAAAGGCACATCAATGGCTCAAGACGGAAATAAAGAACAGGAAGCCAGTACTTGTCATCATTGACACACTGTTCCGCTTTGTAACTGTTAGGAACGGCAACGACTATGCAGAGGTCACGGCTGCTCTCTCTCCCGTGCTAGCACTTGCGCGAGAGAACGGAGTGCATCTCATGGTTATTCATCATGCTGGAAAGGGCGGAAGAGACGGCGGTGATTCCATACTCGGCTCTACAGCAATATTCGGTTCTGTTGATACAGCCATCATTCTCAAAAGAACCGAGAGCAAACGCACAATCGAGACTCAGCAACGCTACGGCGCTAATATAGAGCCGACGGTACTGGTATTCGACGAGGCGACCCAGACGACATCTCTCGGCGGTACCAAAGAGAACGACGATATACAGCGTGTCGCAGATGAGATTCTCACGTTTCTGTTTGACCAGAAGGAATCATGCACCGAAAAGACTATTGAAGATGCGGTTGATGGACGCACGGGACTCAAGCGTAAGGCGTTACGAGACTTGGTTGCTAAAGGATCCGTGAACCATACAGGTGCTGGAAGGCGCAACGACCCCTATCTCTATTCTTGTTCTCTTGTTCCCCATATATATACGGGACGAGAAAAACAAGAAACGAAATCGACAGAAGACCCTGATTCTTCAAACATTATTTCTTGTTCCCAAGATTCGCCGATTTTAGCAGAGCCGGAGCAGGAAAATACTCTTTCTAAAACAAAAGTTGACTTGTACGTAGCAGGGCATCTTGTTCGAGAATATGACCGGCAAGGCGTTGTGGCCAAAAAACAGGGGCTGGACTTGTCAGAACCTAGCGGTAATGTTGTTATTGGGGTAAGTAAAAAATTAGATGATAAATAAAACACACGAACGAAAATTGAGGTACTTCATGTATTGCAGAAAGTCGAGTGATGCAGAGGATCGACAAGTGCAATCAATACCGGACCAAATAAAGGTTCTCAAAGAACTGGCAATGGAGAACGGCCTTGAAGTCATTGAAATACTTCAAGAGTCAATGTCAGCAAAGGCGCCCGGAAGACCTGTGTTCACGAATATGATTGGTCGACTTAATAAAGGCGAGGCAGACGGATTGATTGTCTGGAAAATAAATCGGCTAGCAAGAAATCCGGTAGACGGAGGCACTATCAGTTGGATGCTTCAACAAAATGTAATAAAGCATATTCAGACATATGGTCGCGGTTATTATCCAGATGACAATGTAATTGTAATGGCGGTAGAGCTTGGCATGGCCAATCAATACGTTCGTGATTTAAGTACAGACACAAAAAGAGGTATACGAGAACGGGCAGACAAGGGATACCCTAACGGGGTTGCTACTATCGGCTTCCTGAATGACCTTTCCAAGGAACGCGGAAACAGAGGTTGGCTGGTGGATGAGGATCGTTTTCCACTCATAAAGCAATTGCTTGAACTCTATCTGACCGGCCGACACTCATTTAGAACACTCTTAAGAGTCGCAAATGAGGAGATGGGTCTTCGTACTCTATTAAGAAAAAGAGAGGGTGGGAAAAAACTCGTTATCTCGTATATAGCAGATACAATTCTAAAAAATCCAATCTATGCCGGTTTCTTCTTCACTAATGATGGAGTTCGGCATGAGTTACATGAAAGCATTCCTCGTATGATCACTGAGGAACAATATTGGTATATACAGAAGATCATGGGCAATAAAGGACGCGCAAGACCGTCAGTAAATCTAGAGATGTTTCCATACAAAGATCCGACGACAAGATGCGGAGGTTGCGGTGGAGGCGTTACAGCTGAACATAAATACCAAGTGATCTGCGACTGCAAGCTAAAGTTCTCTTATCGAGATAAAGAAAAATGTCCAAAATGTAGCGTATTTATTACAGATATAGAAACCCCATTATACCTACACTACATTTACTATCATTGCACTAGAAAGAAAAATCCAAACTGCAAAGAAAAGTGTGTTGAAGAAGTTGTGATCAATAACTATCTCGCTGATTATTATGGAAGTAAACTTAAAATCTCTAAAACCTTAAGCGACTGGTGTATTGAAAACTTAGGTGCTCTTGATAAGGATGACAAGCAAAATGAGTTTGAAAGAAAAACGTCTCTTCGAAAAACATTAGACCAGAAACAATATGAACAGAAGGAACTCGCCTTAATGAGAGTACGGGGGCAACTGGACGATGGCGAGTTTATGAGCATTAAAGGGACCCTGAACTGCGAAATTGAGGTCTTGAGGAAAGAGTTGGGTAAACTAGAGTATGTGGATGGTAATCAGCTCCAGAAGGCTTACAGGGCATTCAATCTAGCTATCGGCATAGAGGAGATATTTAGAAACGGCACTCCCGGGGAGAAAAAAGAGGCTTTCACGGAGATCGGTTCGAACCTAACGATTAAAGACAAAAAGCTTAATGTTTACAACACAAATCTCTATGGAGTGATTATAAATGGCCTACTTGCCACTAGGCTAGAAAATCCTCGGTTCGAACCTAAAAAAATCAGTATGATAAAAAATACAAATGATGGAATACTCTTTGAAATAGAAGAAGATATAGAGGAAGAATTGATAGGCCAAAGTGAGTCCTCTCATAACGAAAAACCCCAAGAACCAAAAGGTTTTCGGGGTAATTCGCATTCTTCAGAAGTGAACCAATCGGTGGAGTTTTCGGAACCTCGAGACAATTCTCGAACCTCCAGAAAACCCTCGGTGAGGGCACGATCCGAGGTCTTTATCCTCAAATCACGCCCTTTGCTCCGCGACCAGGGCTCGAACCTGGGACATCCTCCTTAACAGGGAGGCGCTCTACCGACTGAGCTATCGCGGAATACATTTCCCTATGGCGGTCAGGGGAATAATGGTAGAATAATAGTGGGTTTTAAGAGATTAATCAAATACTTGTGGATCAAAAATCGTATTATCTTACAACGGGAACAATATTTCTCATTATCGGCATCCTGCATCTATTGAGGATATTGAATGGCTGGCCGGCAAATATAAACACTTTCGTAGTACCAATGTGGTTAAGTTGGGTTGCCGTACTTCTAGCGGGATACCTGGCTTATCAGGGACTGAAAAGAAGTGATTGGTCGTGAAGATGTTAGAATAGGGGAGTGAAGATTAATATTCACAGCAAACTAAACATCCAACTAGTCACTTTGGTCTGCACTTTTGTGGCCTTGATTCTCGCTGGTTATGTGGCTTATCAATATCGGCTCCTTAGTAATGAATTAAAGATATCAGAAAAAGATAATCTAGGAATAAGCACTCAATTAGAAGAAGTCAAAAAAGATAGATTTGACCTCACAGAATTATCGAAATATCAGCAATCCATAATTGACTCATTCCAAGGTCAGATTAGTAGTATAGGTAGCACTGTTGGTACGCTTACAAAACTCTC
>JAUYJR010000060.1 GCA_030699255.1 bacterium
TTGTTGCCATCTCAATATGAGATTACTAGAGAGTCATGAGGAGACCAGCCCTCGCGCGCTTCTCTGCTCTTATAATAAGTCCACCTGAAATGTTGTCAATAGCTCTTCAAGAAAATCTATCCGCAACAGTTGATGCAGCAAATGAATTTGGTTTAATACATGGCTCAAATCCATTCCCCCGAATGAGTCCTGTTACCTCTTTTACCATATCTTTTGTAGGACCTATCTCTCCCACGTCCGCGTGGATATACCTAAATGAAAAGTTAAGAGAAGAGTCGCGCAAACCCACCTGTTTTTCAAGTTCTCCCCGCAAAAAAATGGCAAGCTGGCAGGAAAGCAACACTTCTTCCAGAATGCGCTGATGTAAGCTGTGGAACTTCCTGTTGTTTGGATAGAAAATACGCTTAAGGAAAAACCTTCCGCCTCCTCCTTTTCTGAGCACAACAATTACAACAGGGAAGAAGGGTTCCAGTACCGCAGGAGAATCACACCCCACAACAATTTCATACGCATATTCGGAACGCTCTTGCATATATGAGAGCATTTCTTCCAGTGTTTGCGAAAGAGAGAGCTGCCCTCTTGTTGGATTAAAGAAGGTTCCCTCTTCAAAAATGTTCATACGGTTTGCGCGTGCAATTCCATTTCAGCTATCAGAGCAGTAAATTCTTTTGACTTTAAGGATGCTCCTCCAACAAGAACTCCTTGGGCTCCCGCTTTTAAGAAGATATTT
This sequence comes from bacterium, assembly GCA_030699255.1. Lineage (GTDB taxonomy): Bacteria > Patescibacteriota > Minisyncoccia > Minisyncoccales > UBA10102 > JAUYJR01. Next base: position 731 of record JAUYJR010000060.1, read on the forward strand.
ATATTTTTTTTGTCTACACTCCCTCCATATAAAATGGGAATAGCAAATCCAACCCTCTCTCCTGCCTCTTTTACCAAAAAATCTCGAAACGCGGAAATAGCAAGGGCAACAGCTTCTTGAGTGGCGGGTTTCCCTCCCTTTGTTGTACTGATTGCCCATACGGGCTCGTATACAAGAAGGGATTTCAAAAGAACGGTTGCCGGAATATCTTGCAGGCGAGAATGAAGGCGCTTGTGGAGAAATTTAGGAGAAGATGGTTTCTCTTCTCCAATACAAATAACAGGGGTGAGGCCTGAGCGAACAGCGGCGCGAATCTTCTTTTGTACAACCTCGTCCGACTCTCCACGCTCTGAATGCCCAAGGATAACATACTTGCATCCCTGATCTTTGAGCATAAGTGGGGAAACTTCTCCGGTATAAGCTCCTTTCTGTTCCAAAAAACAGTCCTGGCCTCCAAGAGCAAAGGAAAGAGAAGAAAGATGGGCAAGAAAAGGAAATGGAGGACAGAGCACCGTAATTACCTGGGGACAAGAGCTTGCTTTCTCCGCAATATTCTCACCCAGGCGAAACGCCTCCTTTGCCGTTGTGGGATTCATTTTCCAGTTCCCAATGCAGAACATCTTCATACTCCTATAATACGAGAAAATCCTCCAACGAGCAATATCATAATGAAACCCGCAAGACACAATCCCATTGCAATGAGGGGAAGTGCTTTTTGAAGAGGGATGCCAAATAAGAAAGAAGCCAAGCTCGCGGTCCATGCTCCCGTTAACGGCAGAGGAAGAGCAACAATCAAAATAAGCGCAAGGTCCCGATATGTACGAAATTTTCCATGGTGGTTTTTTCTGGTACGCTCAAATACCCAGGCAAACAGCCTGTTCCAAAGATACCATCTCTTGGATAAGAATGAGGAGACAACCCCCAGAAACGGAATAACCAGCACAACAAGCAAGTTGCCCGCCAACGCATAGAAAAATGCCACATGCGAGGGTAAATTCAGCACCACAATACCGTATGGGATAGCTCCTCTCAGTTCAATAAGAGGAACCATACCCAGGAGCAGTGTCGTAATTTCAGGAGACAATATTGTCATGCTTCTTGAGAAGTTGTGGTTAGCACCTCACACCCTTGCGGAGTGACAAGAATGGTATCCTCCACATGAGCTGAGAGAGATCCGTCTTTTGTCACATACCCCCCTCCTTTCCTTCTTATCACCTCCCAGCTTCCCATAGTAATCATGGGTTCCACACACATAACCATACCAGGAAGAAGTTTTTCTCCAGAATTTCGCGTTCCCGTATTGGGAATTTGAGGATCTTCATGAAGTTCTTTTCCAATACCATGTCCACATAATTCTCGAATCACCGCATATCCCTGGCTCTCTACAAAGCGCTCAATAACATTTCCAATATCCCCAACCGTATTGCCAGGCTTTATATTTCGCAAAGCCATGCGCAAAGATTTCTTTGCTGTTTTTAAGAAATGACGCACCTCATCCGAAGCATTTCCTATAGCTATTGTGCGGGCCATGTCCAAATAATATCCATACCAGAGAAGACCCGCATCAATACTCAAAATCTCTCCTTCTTGTAAGGAATGATCCGAGGGAGCAATATGCACAACTTCTTCATTAATTGCGGTATGAATAACGCCGGGAAATCCGGCAAGCTTTGGAAAAGCAGGTTCAGCTCCCCTTTCTAAGAGCAAGCGTGCTGCCTCTGTTTCAAGCGCCTGCGTTGTAATACCGGGTTTAGCTAGCGCAAGAATTTTTTCTACAACTTCTTGGAGGATTTTTCCTCCTTCTCGCATAGTGGCAATTTCCCTCTTTGTTTTAATGGGAATCATGTTGTAAAAAATCCTGCAACCCTTGCATTATATCATCATGCACTTCCAAAATCGAACGATTGCCATCAACACGAAGAAGCGCTCCTTTCTCTTCATAATGTTTAATCACGGGCTCTACTTCGGTGCGAAACCAAGAAAGACGAGATTCAATTTCTCGAGCGGTATCATCGGTGCGTCCTCGTTCCCGTAGGCGATTCTTTGCCACCTCTTCCGTAATATCAATATAGCAAGCTCGAAAGTGGGAAAGTTCGTACATATCAAAAACTTCTTCAAGCATTTTTGCTTCGTAGAATTTACGTGGATTTCCGTCAAAAATAACTCCACGGGATTCGGACTCATACGCATGTTCCATGATTGGCATCCAAAGAGAAAACACAACAGGAGTTGGAACCAAGAGGCCATTTTCCAATATGCGAGCAAGTTTCACACCCAATACATCATTTTGCTTTGCTCGCTCACGCAACATCTGCCCCGTATTAATGGGAATAAATCCTATTTTTTCTTGCAACAGTTTTACCTGCGTTCCTTTTCCTGCTCCGGGACGCCCCAAAATCGAAAGTATATTCATGACAACAAAAGACTTTTTTTCAGTATACGGGAAACATCTTCAAATACATCAGAAACCGATTGATTCGCAGAAACTGTGTGAACTATCATATCATGTTCCTGAAAATATTTCACGAGCGGAAGCGTTTGCTCTCGAAATTTTTTGATGCGAAACCGAACAACATCAGGCTCATCCAAAGATCTCCGCACCAACTTGGATCCGTCCAAAGGGCAAAGCGTGAGTTTTTCCGTTTCCGCGTTTGACAGAACGGGATGACGAGCCAGTTCGCAAATTCTTCGAGCAGAGTTGCGACGCACAGCCTCCTCTTTTTGAATATCCAAATATACCACAGTCAGCCGTTCTCTCCCGTATGTCTCAAGAAAAAACGGAAGAGCCATGTCTCCTTGCGGCACAGTGCGAGGAAATCCGTCAAGGATGATACTCTCTCCCCTTTCTGCAAGCTCCAGAATTCTCTTCTTTACCAGAGAAAAAGCAAGATTGTCTTCAAGCAAAGATCCTTCTTTCCACTTTTTCTTTTGCTCCTCAATAGAATACTCGGTTCCGTTAATTGAAATTATTTCTTTTAGATTCTCTCCCCGAAACAGCTTTTCCAGTATCTTACTCATCTCCACTCGAGATAACCGAAAGGCTTCCGAAGCGAGTGTTGTTTGGGTTCCCTTGCCGGATCCCGGCGCTCCAAAAAATATGACAATATGAGGTTTTTCTTGAGAATACTTTAG
>JAUYJR010000061.1 GCA_030699255.1 bacterium
CAGGAGAGGGTGCCCGTATTGGAGGCGCAAGGAGTGATGCGTATCTCATGATACGTGAGCTCCGTGGTAACGAACAAGACGGGTGCTCTATACTGCGTCCCTCAGGGAAAGCTCAAGAATGGCTGATTTCTTCGTTTCCCCTCCTTACGGTAGCGGTGCTACCGCTTTGTCGGCTCACCGGTGAACTCATCTCATTCTTGAGCTTCTCAATGTGATGGTAATGTGCGTTCCGGAGTCTTAGCCTTGCGCTTCGCACCGTCGTGCTTCAGGGCTATCTTGCAAAGGCATGCTCTCTCCGTTGCAGATAGTGGGAGTCACGCTTTGTTAACGCAGAGCATGTGCTTTCAGAAGGACGTTCGCAAGCAGAATTTTATGGCGTTCTCTTCTGAAGGCATATGCTCGTAGTTAAGAAAGCAATACCAGTTCGTTGACTCCTTTAGGGGAGCAAGAGCCCTACTTTCTCCCGAACATCCTGCATAGTAGAGGAGGCAATGAATCGCGCCTGCTTTGCTCCTCTGGTAAGAATCTCACGAACGTAAACCTCCCGTTTTAAGAACGTTGCCTTTCGTTCGCGGAACGGAGCAAGTTTCTCTGCCAAGAGATCTCCTACTTCTTTTTTAAGCTTTGCGTACCCTTTGTTTTTGAAGTGTTCTTCGGCCTCCTTTACCGATCCGTTTCCAAAGAGAGAGAAAAGTAAGAGGAGGTTGGAAATACCGGGCTTCTCGCTTGGGGAGTAGGTAATTTCACTGCCCATGTCCGTTACCGCTTTCTTAACCTTTTTCTTTATTTGTTCTTCGGTGTCAAAGAGCGAAATCTGCGTATCCGCGGGATCCGATTTTGACATTTTTTTCTTTGGATCTTGTAAAGAAAGAATTTTTCCTCCTTCTTTGGGAACAATCGCCCGGGGTTCAAGAAAGGTTTCCCCATACGTGTTATTGAATTTTCTCGCGAGCGTGCGGGAGAGCTCCAGGTGTTGAACCTGATCTTTCCCTATGGGAACTCCTTCGGGTTTATAGAGAAGAATGTCCGCCGCTTGAAGTACGGGGTAATTCAGAAGTCCCGCGTTAATGTGCTGAGCGTGTTTTTTTGCCTTATCTTTGAACTGTGTCATGCGTTCCAGTTCGCCAACGGGAGTAAGGGTGCTCAAAATCCATGCAAGCTCAGCGTGTTCCTGAATATGGGATTGCACAAAGAGCGTTGTGCGTTCAGGATCTATGCCTAGCGCCAGGAGCTCGGATGTTTTCTCCATAGTTGCTCTTGAGAGAAACCCCGGACTTTGTGGCACGGTAATGGCGTGGAGATCTGCAATAAACACTATGAGTTCGTGCTCTTGTTGCATGTCAACCCATTGCCGGATTGCTCCAAGGTAGTTTCCAATATGGTATGAGGGACCTGTGGGTTGAATACCGCTGAGAATTCTCATAGGTTTACTATACCTCAATAAGGACGGGGAGTACCATAGGGCGGCGCTGAGTCTTCTCGTACAGGTAATCTCCGGTGGTATTGCGGACGCTGTCTCTCACATAGACCCAGTTGATTGCTCCTCCTGATCCTGCAGCCTTGTTGATGGTTTGAATAACACGTTTTCTTGTTTCGCGTAGCAGATCCTTGGATTCTCTCAGGTAAATAAATCCACGGGAGATAATGTCTGGAGATCCCTTTACTCGTCCTGTTTGGCGGTCTACGGCAGCCACAACAACAAACATTCCATCCTGCGCAAGATTCTGGCGATCTCGGAGTACAATTTCTCCCACATCTCCAATTCCCAAACCATCTACCATCACATACCCAGAAGGAATTACTTGGCGCTCTACCTCAAAGGAATCTTTTGAGAGTGTTACAAGATCTCCGTTCTCCACCAAGGGAATATGGTCATTTGTGTACCCTTCCTCTTGCGCGATTTTTGCATGATTGATAAGCATGGAAAATTGCCCGTGCATTGGCATGAAGAATTTTGGCTTTATCATCTGGATCATCTCGCGCTTCTCTTCCTGATTTCCGTGCCCTGAAGCGTGAATATCCATCATCTTGTGGTGAAAAACATCAGCTCCTTGTCGGTAGAGTTTGTCTTTAACAAACTGAACAGTCCGCTCGTTTCCGGGAATAACGGAAGAAGAGAAGATAACGGTGTCGCCTTTCTGGACTTTAAGGAGCGGATGTTCCCCGTTTACAATACGCATGAGTACGGCATTTCCCTCTCCCTGGGCTCCTGTGCAGAGAATGGTTATTTTCTCGTCGGGATAAGAGAGGATATCTTTTGTTTTTAGGAGCGTGCCTTTCCGTATTTTGATGTGTCCAAGTTTCTGAGCAACTTCAATATTTGTGCGCATGGAGTATCCTTCCAGTGCTATCTTTCGACCGTGCTTTTCGGAGAGGGTGATAATTTGCTGGAGGCGATTCAGGAGGGATGCAAACGTGGCGGTAATGATCCGTCCTTTTGTTTGTTGAAATACCTTGTCGAGGTTTTCTTGAATCTGTTCCTCAGAAAGTGAGTGTCCGGGTTCTTCGGAATTAGTGGAGTCCGATGTGAGGAGAAGGATACCTCTCTTACCAATTGCCGTAATATTTTCGTAGTCGGAAGGAGGCTCGTTTACGGGGTTGTTGTCAAATTTGAAATCGGAAGTATTAACAATACTTCCAACGGGCGTGGTAACAACAAACCCAAAGTTATCCATAATGCTATGGGTCTGGCGGAATGGCTCTATTTCAAAGGGTCCTAGTTTAAACTTCTTTTTATCCTCAATAATGGAGATTTTTGGTTTTGGCTGATCTTTAAAATCGTCTTGGCGTTTGAGAATAATGGCTTTTGCCATATTTCCGGCGTAGAGAACGGGATTTCCAATACGAGGCAAAATGTACGGAATGGCCCCAATATGGTCGTAGTGCCCATGTGTAATCAAGACACCAACAATGTCTTTCTCTTTTCCTTTTAGGTATGTGATGTTTGGAATAATGTAGTCAATGCCCGGCATATCGTATTCGGGCATGCGGAATCCCATGTCAATAATGAGAATCTTGCTCATGTACTCAATGAGCATCATATTGCGACCGACTTCACCCAACCCTCCAAGAGGGATAACGCGCATGAGTTCTTCTGGTTTTTTTGTCATACAGTTAAACGGTTAATAATGAATTCTTCAAACAAAACAGTTCCCGCAATGCGGAGAGGAGAGAGGTACTGTTTAGTGCCCAGGAGAGGACTTGAACCCCCAAGCCTTGCGGCATACGGCCCTGAACCGTACGTGGTTGCCAATTTCACCACCTGGGCAAATAGTTTGTCTTGCGTCCTTTGTTTTTTGATCAGGTGGTGAAATTAGGTCTCCCCCGTGAAGGAAATCATTCAAAACCGTGGGTTTTGAAAAGAGGGGGGTCGGGGGAAACCGTGTGATCGTAGTTTCACCACCTGGGCAATTGGGCTTTACTTCCATGTTCTTTTTGTCTTTATATACCAATCAGGGAGAAAAGAAAAGCGCTGGGAAGGCACGGAGATGGTTGCATGCTGTATTCCCTTAATCTGAGGGGTGTGTGCGTACAGGTAGTCAAGATCGTGGAGAACAATAGCAGGCAGATCTTGAAGGAGAATGTCTTGCAGGTCTTCCAGAATTTATCTGCGTTTTTCCTCATTAGATTCCTTGCGAAGAGTTTCTAGAAGGCGATCTGCCTCTCTGCTCTCATACTGAGAGAGATTCCTTC
>JAUYJR010000067.1 GCA_030699255.1 bacterium
CGCTGCATCAGATCCATGGTTGACGCTTCTGCTTGTGGGACTACATGAGCCGTTGGAAGCGGTGTAGGAGACGGAATAGGTGCTGGGTGTCCACTGGGCATGGAGAGCGAGAGCGACATTGCCAGTATAGATAGCGTTTTCAGCATAATTAATTCCTGTTCCATTAGTAAGGGTATTCCAGCCAGAGAAAGTGTAGCCGGTTTTGACCAAGTCTCCGCTGTTGGAGGCCAAAGTTAGAGAGGTATCATGAATCTTGTCTTGATCACCTGGTGCTGTTCCGTCGGTGTTTCCGTTTCCGTTGTAGGAGACTTTGTACGTGATTTGTCGTTCTCTTGTTGCAGAGCATGAAGCATTAGTGCCGCCATCTTGACCTTCACAAATCCACGAAATGGTTCGGGCGGAACCGGAAGGGTTGTATGGATATGGATCTGAAAGATTTATATAGCTTCCACTTGAGCACAGTGTACTAACGGGAAGATCATCCTCCCATTCATATACTCTATCTTTCGCTCCTCCGCATTCTCCAATAATGGCAGAATTACGCACCGTAATGGTTTTTGAGCCACAACTTATCCAGTCCGGCGAACTGATATACCTGTCCGGAATACCCGTATCTTGTATTGTAAGATGAACTTTATATCTACACTGAACCGGATACGAATCAGGTATTGTAGGAGCAGGAATGCCTTTTGCTTCTACCTCATGCAGTTCTCCTGTTGAAAGAATTGTGGAACCGCTCTCCGGGACATACTTAGTGGTTGCGCCATACCAGGCCCCATTCACGTAAAATTCCGCAGATGCGTCGGCAGATCCATTCGTGCACTGTAAAACTGTTCCCACTTTTGCTTCAAACCATACCCGTTGTCCAGGATTAACAGTAAGCCCTGAATCGGGGTTAAGAAACCAGGTCTCTATTGTTGGCGCATTACACTTCCAGCACGAACCATCATTATTTGAAGACCCTGTTCCAAAGCATGCCGCACGCGCGGTGTTTGTCCATTCTGTGCTGGTAAAGGAATACCCTTGATCTGCACAAGAAGTTGTAGTTGCTGGAGGCCCACAGGAAGCATAGGCAAACGCGGGGTCTGGGCCAAAAGTTCCGTTTGTGCACAATCTCAACCCGCTAGAACAACTAGTGCTCTCTTTAGCCCTCCAGAATGTATCACTGTTCCCACTAGCAACCGTTTTTCCATCAAGGGTGCAGGAGGATGGAGCCGTGCACACTCCGTTCTGGCATGTATTACTGCCTCCTCCGCACGATGTGTTGTTTGCCTTATTCCGTGTATTAGTACTAGTATAGTCGGACGCACCGGAACTACATTTATATTCACGATACTCCTCCTTACAACTATTATTTGGATCGTCGTACCATCCATTAGTGGCAAGTAAGGATGTACAGCTGTCATCGGCAGTATAACCACCGTGAGTCTCATTAAACCTTTGACACACGTTATATCCGCTACAATAGGTGACATCAGTATTAGCACAATCATTGGTGGATTCTCCTGGACAAATATTGCCACCAGAATTACAATCGCAATCACCATCATCATTGTACTTGCTTTGGCAAGCCCAATCAGCAGAATATTTACACGCTGGAACGTCGGCGGTAACTATCGATTCATTTGTTACAGAAAAAAGACCAACCCCGACAACAGCAATCAATAAGAGCTGAAAAATAATGGGGGCGATAATTAAATTTTTTGGATGGTGAAACATATCAAGTATGCTTTTAGGCACGACTTTAACTCTTTCTTCTTGCGACAACGCCATATACAACAACACCTGCAAGAAGAATTCCACCAATCACAAGCGTCCAGGGAAATAGAGGAAGAGGAGTTTCTTCTCCAACTATGTATTCTGCCAATACCCTTCCATTGTTTGATACCGTCACAACAGCCCATGGGTTGTTGTTGCTCTTTTCTTGCAAGAAAGATAGCTCAACATCCGTTGTTGCAAAGCCTCCAACATTGGTTGTCGTCTCCACATAAGTAATACTCTTGTTGCGATGATTAAAAATTTCGGCTTGCACATCCATATCGGCAAATCCAAAATCCGCGGGACCAACAAGCGTAACAGTGAGTACGCCTTCTTCCCCCGCCTTATACATATTTTTATCAAACTCTCCCTTGAGAATTTCAGCACTCACTCCTTGAACAACATACCTGGCATCTATAATTGACGAGAGCCGTCTATCAGGATCATCTTTGTCAACAAGCATGATGTACGCAAGATAAGATCCCGGATTTTCTATGCTACCTTTTTCATATGGATAAAATATAATTTCTCGTTCTTCTCCAGGAGAAAATGTGTACGATTGATCCAGCACACGAGACACAGCAAGAGAGGGAAAGTTTCTGCGATATACATCAATTTTTGGAACAACAGAAATGGTTTCATCTGACAAGTTCTTTACAGGTACCCACAAAAACACATGCTCCGTGTCAATATCAAGTGGAATGTTTCGCCCCTCTTGTCTCCCCGTCTCTGTTTCTCCAAATACCATCACAGAAGAAGGATCTAGCAAAAGAGGGAGGGTATCAACCTTAAATTCTGTATCAATTCTCCCGGAAGCAATCTCATTAAGCATGTGATTTCTTAAGGAGATCCTCATTATCTGTCCTTGGGGCTGTAAAAACTCTGAAACAAAAGAGAACGGAACTTGCTTTGTCTCCTGGGAACTAATACTCACCTCGTTCCCCTCAATGCTCTCATAGAGCAAGAAGTGAAGGAGGCCGTCTTCTTGTCCGCTTTCCTGCAAATCAAACAGAGTAAAAACAATACGCAAGTTTCTCAACACTTCATCATCCGTGTTCTGTAGAACAAAAGATCCCGATACGCGAGACCCTTCCACCGAATCAATAGTAATATCTCGAACAAAAACACCTTGGGCATGAGCGTCGCTTCCAATGCCAAACAGAACAATAAACCCAGTAACAAATAATAGTATGGCAAAAGTTTTTTTCATTCCGAAAATTTCGAAACCTCACTGTGATAATAGTATACCAAGTCCATATATATCATACAATAGTTTGCAATATATTCTCCCCGCTCCTTTTCTCTTTTTCCTGTTTTCTTACCCAAAAATTCCATTAATATGATTGTACTATACCACAAAAAATAAAAGAGGAGTCTGCACCAAGGCAGAACTCCTCACAATGCTGTCAGTTGCCTACACCTGTTGGAGTGGTAGTACCTGCGGGTATCCATTCTGTTGGTACTGCTCAAAGAGCGTGTAAAATTCCTCTAGAGACATTCCGAAAACTCTTTGAAATGCCTCTTCAGGGGAGATTCTAATCCCAATAAGGGACCAGTACTCCTCCACCCAGGAGAAGTTCATGGTGTCCTCATTGTCTCCCTGCTGCTGGAGCCAGAGAGAGTGCAAAAACTCTGCCGCAAGGTATGCGGTGCTATATCCTTTGTCTTTTCTGACCGTGTCGGTATAGCCCTGCAACGAGGTTTGGCCTCTTTTTGCTCCCCAAACAGGTCCGCTACGAAGCTCCTCGTAAGAGGGGCAAATCCCTAGCCGATAAGAAAGAGTTTTGCCAATCAACACGGCAACCCCCTCGTGCAACCAGGATGGAACACGAGTGAATCCTTCTCCAAGTCCTCCTCTGGCAGTTATCTGAGTTTCAAGCTGTTTTGCATGCGTCAGCTCGTGCCCAACGGTCTCAGATGTTGAGCACCCCACGTATTTAATATACGCTGGGTGCTCTTCTTGTTGTACTTTGAAAAACACGCTCACTCCGGAGAGCCCCGCGCTTCCGCTTTCTCCATTCTCCCAAAGAAATCTCTGACCTTCAGCAGTAGCATTACTCGATCCACCAAACCTTCTGGCCATAAAAGCTCCTGCCTCTAGTAAAGGATCCATGTGCCGCATGGCAACCACCAATAGAGAGTGATTAAGACCAATCAGGCGATCAAACCCGGCTACAGTCTCCTCTATGGCAGTCATGAGGCTCTCGTGAGCCCCAAAGCCCTCCGCGTCAAACACAGAAACTGAGTTGCCCGCTACCGGGCGAAGAATGATCTCGTGCCCTATGCTTGCCATATAGGCACGCATATCTTCTGCGTCCTGACGGATCTGCTCCGCCGAGCGAAAGATATCCGGGCGGAATCTCTCCGGCAAGTCCGAACCACCAATGCCTTTGCTGACAATCTCAACGGTCCATGCTTCAGGGTTCCAGCTAACAATCTGATCCAGTGCCTCCGCAACAAAGCGAAGTGGAACGAATGTTCTATCACCCCTGATGATTGCCGGGGCATCCAGTACCACAGAAGCGCCA
>JAUYJR010000002.1 GCA_030699255.1 bacterium
CCGGATTCGAGCTCGCCTTAATTCAGACACCGCAAATCTCTCTCTTTGATGGGTGGAATGTTAGAGGTGATGCTCTACATCTAACATCAATAGACAGTTATAAGTTTGCTCCCCAAAATTTTGTGGAGCCGTTTGAAATCACCATTAAGCTTAGAAAACAATTGCCACAGCATGGAGCCTGGCTCTATATCTCCTACGGAGTTCCAAATTCAAGGAAAATCGAATTAGATTATCGTTTAACGTATAAAGAACTCAAGAAGTTTATTGATAGTAGTGACCACTCAGGTCAAAAGTTTCTTACATACATGGGAATGACAAGTAACAACTACTTGAGAACAAAAATATTAAGATTATTGACTAAGTAAAGACCGCCCGAGACCCGTCGATTTTGTTATAATAAAAACACTTAGAAAAGCCTTGCAGGGCTTGACCGCATCACGGTTCTAGCTCGAAGAGGCCAGCCACGAACCATTCGGTGCACGGCTACGCCAAGTAGTCGTGTGCTGACAAAAGGAAAACAACACTTCGTTCCATGCTACGAGAATATTTCGGCAATAATCCGACTGATAGTTGACTTCGCTCACGGTTATAATCTTATGAACCTTTCGTATTATGGCAGAAAAGAAAGATATTCTTATTGCAACGAGTAACCACGGTAAGGCGGAACGATACCGCAATCTTGTTCGGCACATTGATTCTGAGATTATTCTGCATATGCCGCAAGACCTTGGGATTGAGCCTATTGAGGTTAAGGAAAACGGAACTCTGAAAGAAAACGCGGAGCAAAAGGCGCTCGCGTATCTGGGAAAAGTTCCTATTCCAATTCTTGCCAATGATACCGGATTCTATGTGGAAGGGGAGGGATTGGTGGAAAATCCAAAACGTATTGCCTTGGGAGAAAACGGGCGAGAGGCAAACCATGAAGAAGTTTGCGAAGCAATGATTTTATTTTGGCGGGGAATTGCCGAAAAGCATGGAGGACAGGTGGAAGCCGCGTGGATAGACGAATTCACGCTTGTTATGCCCAACGGAAGCGTGCGCCAAGAAACCGCTCAAAGAGATGTTATTCTAACAAACACGGTGTTTGGACAGGCTCATGTACAGCTTCCCGTACGCGCTCTGTATATTTCAAAGGCAACGGGCAAGCCAGCAGCGCTCCATACCCAAGAAGAGGAATTATTGGAGCTTGCTCCAATCATGAAAGCGCTTGCTCGCTTGTTGTCTCCAAATTGAAGGTGGATACACCTCTTGACATGGTATGGGCAACGGTGCATGCAAGAATTTGCCAGTCTCTTGACTACAATTGCGTTTGCGGTTACCCTAAAAGCATGAAACGTATCGTCCAATTTCAAGTGTATAAGGGGGAAAATGCTTATGTGGGAGAAGGAATTGATCTTCCTATTGTTACCCAGGGAGCTACTCTCGACGAAGTAGTGAGCAACCTTAAAGAAGCCTTTGCTTTGCATTTAGAGGGAGAGAATCCCGCAGATTTTGGTTTTGCTCCCCAGCCCTCTGCGCTGGTGAACTTTGAGCTTGAGTCGGATTATGCCAAAGCTTAAGATTCTTTCGGGGTCTGAGGTTATAAAAATACTAGAAGGATTCGGTTTTACTGTGGCTTCCCAGAAGGGGAGTCATGTTAAGTTAAAAAGGCAAAGAGAAACTGGCAGCAATCAGATACTTACCATCCCAAATCATAAAGAGCTCGATAGGGGCACCTTGCGTGCTATCCTTCGCCAAGCTTCTCGATATATTCCAGAAGCAGAGCTTACTCCGCATTTCTATGAACAGTAGTTCTAACCTCATCCAGGTTCCTAATTGAATATTCAGCACATTGATTCTTCTATTATTTTGCGCATGCAAGAGAATCACCTTGATTGCGTGCCACAAGTAAGATAGAATGGTTGTGAACATAAAGAGCAGTAAGCAAGATACACTATGAACAAATCTATTTTGTGGGTTGGGGCAGTGATTATTCTGGTTGGAGTATTGGCGCTGGTTCTGTTTAAAGAGAAGGACGCAAAAGAGGAAGTAAAAGGAGAAGAAATAACAACAAATGAAAGCAACACTATGAATGAGACAGAAGCTCTGGAAGCAGACGTTATTATAACTTTGGAGACGAGCATGGGAGAGATTACATTTAAAACCTTTCCCGAGGATGCCCCAAATACCGTTAAAAACTTTGTTGAGCTTGCAAACAAGGGATTCTATAACGGAGTCATTTTTCACCGAGTTATAGACGGGTTCATGATTCAGGGAGGGGACCCAACCGGAACGGGAAGAGGGGGTCCCGGCTACATGTTTAATGATGAGATCAACTCAACTTCAGAGCTGTACCAAAGAGGGTACAAGAAGGGGGTTGTTGCCATGGCAAACGCGGGGGCCAATACCCAAGGAAGTCAGTTTTTCATTATGACTGTTGACTATCCTCTACCTCCTTCATACACAATCTTTGGGGAAGTTATTTTAGGGCAAAACGTAGTTGATGCAATTGCTCTTGTGGAACGGGACACAAACGACAAACCTCTGCAGGACGTAGTCATACAGAGTGTTTT